>JBKJNL010000418.1:0-14186 GCA_046593615.1 Myxococcota bacterium
GGTCGTCGGCGCCGTTGCTCTCCTGGTGCAGCTCGGCCTCTTCGGTGGCGTCGACGACGTGGCTGTCGGCGAGGTCGGGGACGTCGTTTTCGCCGACCAGCTTCTGCTCGTGCTCGACGAGCGTCATTTTCGGGCGCGCGATCAATCGAGCGACGAGCGCCGCGCGATCGGCGCCCTCGTCGAGGTCGAGCGGGCGCAGCGGCGCAGGCACGCCGGGCACGAGCGAGAGCAGGGCGGCGACGGCAAAGAAGCCGCCGACCGTGAGCGCGGTGCCCGACAAACGGGCGGGTCCGGCGACGACCGCAACGGCCGCTGCCGACGTGACACGCGGGCTCGCGTCTGGCGATTCCAGCGGGCCCGGATCGGTCGGGACCGCGGGCGGAGATCTCGAACCTTCGTTGGGGCGCAATGCAACCATCGGAGCCAATCGGAGCTGAACGGAGCAGGGAACGCCAGTTTTCGGCCTTCTGCAGCCATTTGCCTACACCGATCCGGCCCAATCGGGAGGCGCTGGTGCGCTGGGTCATCTCGTCGTGAAACGCCACAGCGGGGCGCACATGCCGAGGCGTTCCAGGTGGTTAGGTTGTCTGCATGACCGAGGAAACCCGCATGAGCCGCCGTCCTTTTTTGAAGGCCTTTGCAGCAACCGCCGTGTTGTCTTCGGCCGCGCGGGCGGAGCGGAAGGACGCTCGCGAGCAAGCCCGCAGCATCCGGAACGCGAACTTCGAGCTGACCCGGCCCGAGCTGTTGATCCCCTATCTCGACGAGCGCCACGACGGGCTCGTCGTCGGGCACCTCACCGACATCCACATCGGGCCGCGCACGCCCGACGAGCGCATCCTCTCGGCCGTCGACGCCCTCAACGAGGCCCGACCCGACATCGTCATCCTCACCGGCGACTACGTGACCCGCAAAGGCGATCCCCTCGAGCGCGTGCCCGAGCTGCTGGGCCGCTTGAAGATCCCCGCCGTCGCCGTGCTCGGCAACCACGACCACTGGACCGACGCCGAGACCATCACCCGCGACCTCGAGCGCATCGGCATCCCGGTGCTGCGCAACCGCAACACCGTCATGCAGGTCCACGGCGCGCCGCTGACGCTGGTCGGCATCGACGACGCGGTCTCCGGCCACGACGACGTCGAGCGCTCGCTCAAGGGCGTGAAAGACGACGTCGCCCGCATCGTGCTGGCGCACTCGCCACCGACCCTCGACACGCTGCCCCACGGCAAGGGCCTGGCGTGCTTCTCGGGCCACACCCACGGTGGCCAGATCTTCGTCTCGGGCATCACCGATGCGTTCTTCACGCGCGCCGGCCAGCCCTACCTGCGCGGCCACTTCCAGAAGAACGGCAACCAGCTCTACGTGAGCCGCGGCCTCGGCTTTGGCCGTGGATCGAACCTGCCGCGCATGAACAGCGACCCCGAGGTGGCCCTCGTGACGCTGCGCCGTCTCGCCGATCCGCTCGCGGCACGGCGGTCGTCGTCTTCGTCTTCGGCGTGAGGGCCCCCTGCGCCGGGACGTCACCCCCAACCCCTCTCCACGGGCACTCGCAAAGCCTCGCTGTGGAGAGGGGAGGAGAGTCTGGTCAACCGTCTTCGTCGACGGGGTTCGAATGATTCTTTCTTGCAGCGCGCTGACCACGCCCTGACGACCGCGCGGCGCGGAAAGCGCCGACCCGCACGAACGTCGCCGTGGATCCGCGATCATCGACGTCCCGACGATTGACGTGGACCGCACCCGCGATCGACCCTCCCGACGTCGTCGCGATTTCGCGCGCAGCCGCTTCGGCGGGGCGCGCGTCTTTTCATTTCTGATCCTGGCCTGGAGCTCTCTCATGATGCGCGCCCCCTCTCCGCTGGTGGCCTTTGCCGCCGTTGTCGTCGCCGTCATCGCCGGCACCGGTTGCCCCCCCGAGCCCGGACCCGAGGGCGACGAAGGCGAAGGCGAGCCCGGCGGCGAAGGCGAAGGCGAAGCGGGCGAAGGCGAGGGCGAAGGCGCCGCGCTGGCCAACCCCACCAAGGGATCGTCCATCGTCGTCGACGAAGCCGGCACCGTCGTCATCGTCGCCAACAAAGCCACCGACGACGTGACGTTGTTCGACGTCTCCGTCCGCGCCGCGCCCGTCGAGCTCGCGCGCGTCACCGTCGGCGATGAGCCCGTCAGCGTGTCGCTGTCGGCCAGCGGCACCCTCTACGTCGTCAACCGCGCCGACGGCACCGTCAGCGAAGTCACCGCCGCGCTCACCGCCGCGCCCGTGCTCGGCCGCGTCGTCGAGGTCGGTCCCGAGCCGGTGCAGGCTGCGATTTCGCCGTCGGGCGCGCGCCTCTACGTGTCGTCGTGGGTCACCGGCAAGGTCACCATCGTCGACACCGCGTCGATGACCGTCACCAGCACCATCGACCTCGGCGGCAGCCCCTACGGCGTGTGCATCACCAACGACGGCGACGGCGACGACGACGACGAAACCGTCTTCGTCACCGACTTCTACTCGCGCCCGATCGTCGCGCCGGGACTGCTCGAAGGCGACGACGCCTCGCGCTTCGGCCGCGTCTTCAAGGTCAACGCCGCCGACGAGAGCTTCACCGCCCTCTCGCTGCAGCCCGTCATCTCGTCCGAGGTCCCCACCTTCGAGGCCAGCGGGATGTTCCCGAACCAGCTGTCGGCCTGCGCCATCAACAACGGCCGCGTCTACGTCTCCAACGTCGGCGCATCGCCCGAGGGCTTCAACGGCACCACCGACTTCCACCAGAACGTGCAGGGCCTCGTCAGCGTGCTCGACGCGCTCACCGGCGAAGAGCTGCCCGACAGCGGCCTGAACCTGAACGCCGCCATCGCCTTGCAGACGGCGCCCAAGCGCTTCGCGGCCATCCCCGTCGACATCGCCTTCGTGCCCGGCAGCGAGATCGGTTACGCGCTGTCGATGTCGTCAGACGCCGCCTACCGCGTCGACTTCGCCACCGAGCCCGTCGTCGGCTCGCTGGTGTCGAACTTCCTGCCCACCGGCAAGTCGCCGACCGGCATCGCCGTCGTCGTCGGCACCGCCTGGACCTACAACGAGGTCTCGCGCTCGATCACGGCCATCAACCTCGCCGACCAGGCCAGCTTCGTCCCCGACGTCGCCGCCGCGCCGCAGCCCACCGATCCCGCCGAGATTTCCGCGCTCAAGGGGCAGCGCTTCTTCAACACCGGCCTCGCGCGCTGGTCGAACAACGCCTGGGTCGCCTGCGCCGCCTGCCACCCCGGTGGCTTGACCGACAACGTCACCTGGGCCTTTCCCACCGGTCCGCGCCAGAGCATCGACATGGCCGGCACGTGGAGCGCCGACGGCGGCAAGCAGCGCATCCTCAACTGGACCGCCATCTTTGACGAGGTCCACGACTTCGAGCTGAACACGCGCGGCGTGGCCGGCGGCACCGGCGCCATCGTCAGCGACGTCGCCCTCAACGCCGACGGCACCGCCAACGTCGCCGTGCGCGTCGACATCACCGGCAACGACTTCAACCTCGGCTCCGCCGAAGCCAAAGCCGACGCCAGCGCCACGCCCAACGATTGGGACGAGATCGAGGAGTATTTGATCAGCGTGCGCACCCCCCGCGGCGACGACACCGACGAAGCCGCCGTCGCCCGCGGCCGTGAGCTGTTCGGCGTCGGCGGTGGCGCCGGCGGCCGCTGCGACAAGTGCCACGGCGGCGAGCTGTGGACGTTGTCCGAGCGCTATTACGAGCCCGTCGAAGGCAGCAACTTCACGAACCTCACGCTCGCGTCGCAGGGCATCCCCGACAACGGCAGCGCCGACGGCCCGGCCATCTTTTCGTTCCTGCTGCCCACCAACGACATGACGGCGCTGAACATGCTGGCCAACGACGTCGCCGGCGGCCCCGCCCGCCACACCTGCGTCGTCCGCAAGGTCGGCACCTTTGGCGTCGACGGCCCCGAAGACCGCGGCGCCGCCGAGCTGCGCGTGAACGGCACCGCAGCCCAGGGCGCCGACGGCTACAACGTGCCCTCGCTGCTGGGTCTCGCGCGCGGCGCGCCGTACCTGCACCACGGCGGCGCCGAGACGCTCGACGAGCTGCTCGATCCCAACGGCGACTTCCGGACGCACCTGCGCGCGGGCAACCTGAACTTCACGCCGACCGTCGAGCAGACCGCCGACCTCGTGGCCTTTTTGAAGTCCATCGACGACGAGACCGAGACCTTTGAGGTGCCGGCCAACCAGATCATCTGCCCCGCCGGGCTGACGCTGCCCTGAGCCGACCTCTCCCCCCTTCTCCACAGGATGCACAGGATGTGGAGAGGGGCGCAGGGGACGTGAGGGCGGGTCGGGACCGTGAGCTCGCGCGCTGGTTGTTGCCGCCGTCGACGTTCGGTAACCGCACCTGATGATCGAGCCCCTCCCCAAAAAGGACACGTACAAAGTCACCTTCCTGCCGCTCGGCAAGACGGTCGAGGTGCGGGCTGGTCACAGCGTCCTCGACGGCGCGCTGAACCACGACATCCCGCTCGACCACGCCTGCGGCGGTGTCTGCGCCTGCTCGACGTGCCACGTCATCGTCAAAGAGGGCTTCTCGACCCTCGAGCCGGCCTCCGACAAAGAAGAAGACATGCTCGACAACGCGCCCTTCCTGCAGCGCACGTCGCGGCTCGGGTGCCAGATCGAGGTGCAGTCCGACCTCGTCGTCGAGATCCCGCCCATGAACCGCAACCTCGTCAGCGAGGGCGAGCACTGAGGCTCGCGACAGTCGGCTCAGTCGTCGACGTCGGCCTTTGAAGCTCAGGGGCTCAGTGCGGGTGGTCGCCCAGGCCGGTCTTCAACCACAGGCGCTTGAGGGGCCCTGGGGCCCACCAGTTCCACTTGCCCATCAGGCGCATGGTGGCCGGCACCAGCAGCGCGCGGATCACGGTGGCGTCGAGGCCGACGGCGAGGGCCATGCCCATGCCGAGGGTCTTCATGAACAGGATGTCGGAGGTGATAAAGGCGCCGACGACGACGACGAGCAAGGCGGCGGCGTTGGTGATCAGGCGGCCGGTGCGGGCCAGGCCGCGGGCCACCGAGAGCTCGTTGTCGCCGGTGCGCTCGAACTCCTCGCGCACGCGCGAGAGCAGCAACACCTCGTAATCCATGGACAATCCGAACACGACCGCGAACAGGATCAGCGGCTGCGTGGCGTCGGACAGGTGCAGCGGCTCGTAGCGCAGCAGCTCGGTGAAGCGTCCGTCTTGAAAGACCCAGACGAGCGCGCCGAAGCTCGCCGACAACGACAACGAATTCATGATCATCGCCTTGATGGGCAACGTCACCGAGCCGAACACGAGAAACAGCACGAAGAACATCACGGCGGCGACGAAGCCGATCATGACCGGCGCCTTTTCGCGCACGCAGACCTTGAGGTCGTAGAGGATCGCCGAGACGCCGCCGACCTTGAGCTCGACGCCGGGGGGCAGAGGCAACGCCCGCAGCAGCGGCACCTGGGCCACGCTGCTCTTGGCGTTGAAGACGTCGGTCGAGACGACGCCGACCCGGATGCGGTGGCCTTCGCTGATGGCGTCGAGGGCCAGGCGCAGGCCGCTGTCCATCTTGTCGGGCGGCGCCCGCAACATCTCAAACGCCTTTGCTTTTCCGACGACGTCGACCAGCACCATCGGGCTGTCGACGCGGCCGACGGCGGGCAGGGTCTTCATCTGTTGGTGCAGCACCGACAGCACGTCGAGGTGGCCATCGAGCAGCGCGGGGTCGAGCACGTCGCCGTCGGCAAAGGTGATGACGACGTCGTGGGCCGACATCTGGTGGGGCAGGAACGCGCTGTTCAGCAGCTCCATCGAGACCCGCGCCGGGGTGCCCATGGGCAGGATGCGGTGGTCGGGCAACGACGGCTCGAAGCGGCGAAACGGCGCGGCGAGGAACAGCAGGGGCACGACGACGGCGACGACCACCGTGATGGGCCGCTTCATCACGCCGCGCGACAGCACCACCCAGAAGCCGTGGTCGTCGTCGATCTTGCTCGGCGGAAACAGCGGCACGCGCAGCGAGTCGACGCGGTGTCCGAGGATGGCCAGCAACGCCGGCAGCAGCGTCAAGGCCATGATCAACGAGCCGGCGACGACGGCGATGCTGCCAAAGGCCACCGAGCGCAGGAACATCTGCGGGAACACGAACAAGCCGCAGGCCGAGGCCGCGACGGTGACGCCGGAGAACGCGACGGCGCGGCCGGTGGTGGCGACGGTGACCACGACGGCGTCTTCGACGGTGCGGCCAGCCCCGAGCTCTTCGCGAAAGCGGGCCACGAGGAACAGCGAGTAGTCGATGGCGAGCCCGAGCCCGAGGATCGAAATCACATTGGCGGCAAAGATGCTGACGTCGGTGACGGTGATGAGCATCCGCATGGCGACAAAGGCAAAGGCCACCGAGCAGACGCCGAGGATCATCGGCAGCGACGCCGACGCCAACGACTGGAAGATGACGACGAGCAACAACGCCGTGAGCGGAAAAGCGACCATCTCGGCGAAGCGCAAGTCGGCTTCGATGGTGCGGTAGACGGCCTGGTTCACCGGCGCGATGCCGCCGAACACGACCTCGAGGCCCTTCATGTCTTTGGTCGCGGCCTCGAAGAATGGCCTGAGCCGATCGTAGGCCCGCGACTTGTCTTCGTCGTCGCCGTCGAGGCTGACGACGACAAAGGTCTTGTCGCGCGCGGGCGACACCAGGGCCTGCGAGCCGGCGTCAAAGGTCGAGAAGACCCGCACGACCTCTTTGTCGGCCTTTACCTGCTCGAGCACCGGCAAGACCGCTGAGAGGAATTCGACGTCGTCGATGGTGCCGGAGGCGACGGAGTAGACGGCGATGAGGTCGGCGTTGCCGAGGTGCATCTCGCCGGTGAGCACGTCGCGCACCTGCCACGACTCGGCGGTCGGATCTTCGAAGCCGCCAGACCGCAACAGCGGCAGCACCCCACGCGACATCACGGCGCCGATGGGCACGAGGATTCCGTAGAGGATGACGATGGCCATCCGCCGGCGAAACGCGAACCGTCCGAGAGCCTTGAACATCAGCGGTGTGGCTCCGTCGTCGTCGTCGGCGGTGCTGCAACGGCCGGTGCTGCAGGGGCCGGTGCTGCAGGGGCGGGCGCAGCACGGCCCGGTTCGCCGGCGGGGACGAGCGCGGGCGGCTCGGTGGCGCCACGGATGGGTCCAGCGTCGTCGTCGGCTTCTTCGCTGTCCTTCTCGGCCGGCGTCATGGGTGTCGGCATCGGCGTCGGCGTCGGTGTCGGCAGCGCCGGCGGGGTGGGCTTCAGGCACGCCGTCGACGTCGGCGCCAACGTCTTGTGCCCGGCGCACAGCACGTCGAAGGTCGAATCGGCCGCCCGGCGCACCAGCGCGCTGTTGGCGTCGAGGCGGGCGGCGACGAGCGGCGCGTCGTCGACCACACCGACGTCGGCGAGGTCGATGATCGCCGACGCGAGCTCGGCTTCGTTCTTGGGGTGGGCCAGCCGCTCGAGAGCCCGACGTCGCTGTCCGTGGCGCTCGAGGGCGCGCTCGTCGGCGGGCCGGGCGTTGTCGCCGGGGTCTTTGTCGGCGGCGGCGTCGGCGTCGTCGGGGCGGCGGTCGTCGACGACGGCGTAGTAGGCGGCGGTGCAGGCTTCGGCGAGGGCTTCGGCGACGTCGTCGGCGTCGAGCAGCGTCAGGCGGCCGGTCTGGGCCATCTCTTCTTTGATGCCGTCGAGCTCGACGACCGAGAGGTTGCGGGCCCGCACCATGCGCAGCGTCTCGCCTTCGACCTCGGCCACGACGTCGCCGTCGACGCGCAGGCGCAGGCGGCAGTCGGCGAGGTAGCGGTGCTGCTCGCGACCGGGCAGGGCTTTGACGCGCGCCCGCACCACCGAGAGCGCGCCGACCCGCGCGGTCACGGCGGTCACGAGCTTGTCGACGGGCAGGCCCTGCAATCGGGTGACGACGCCGGCTTCGATGGCGGCGAGCTCGGCGTCGGTGGCGGCGTCGGCGCCGACCTCGACGCGCACCACGGGCTCGATGGTCGCTGGGACGATGGCGAGGCTTTCAGACGCGGCGCCACGCAGGGCGCCCGCGCGGCTCACGACGCGCACGCGCGACTCGCTGGTCACGCAGCCGGCGCCGACCGCGACCGCGAGGCCGAGCACGAGCGTGACGACGTCCCACCGCGGTTGCGAGGTGCTATCGCGTGCGGCTGTCATGAACGCTCCACAACGACATCGATCCACATGGCGCCTCGTCGTCGCGTACCACGGCAAAAGCTTCTGCGGCTGGCAGAAGCAGCTCGGCGTGCGGACCGTTCAGGAAGTCCTCGAAGGGGCCCTGCAGAAGGTCTCCGGCGGCGACGAGCGCGTGATCTGCCGGGCGGCAGGCCGCACCGACTCCGGCGTCCACGCCCGCGGGCAGCTGGTGGCCGCGCGCTTCGCCACCCGCGTGCCGTCGGAAAAGATGCTGTTGGCCATGGCCTCGCAGCTGCCCGACGACGTCGTCGTCACCGACGCCCGCGTCACCTACGACCGCTTCGACCCCCGACGCCACAGCATCGGCAAGCGCTACGTGTACCGGCTGCACCGCGCGCAGGCCTGGGACCCCTTTGACGGACCGATCCGCTGGCACATCAAGGGCCACCTCGACGTCGACAAGATGCAGCAGGCCGCCAAAGCCCTGGTGGGCGAGCACGACTACGAGAGCTTCCGCGCGACCAACTGCGACGCCAAGCACGCCCGCCGTTTCTTGTGGAAGGTCAGCGTCACAGCGACGCTGCCGCTCATCGAGATCGAGGTCCGCGGCAACGCCTTTTGCCGCAACATGGTCCGCATCATCGCCGGCACCCTGGTCGACATCGGCCGCGGTCGCCTGCCCGCCGACGCGATCCCCCGCGCGCTCGAGGGCCGCGACCGCACGCTGGCGGGCGTCACCGCGCCGGCCGAGGGCCTGACGCTCGAACAGGTCTACCTGCCCGACGACGTCGTCGCGGCCGGCATCCCCGAGGGCGCCGTGTTCCCCGGCTGGCCGCCGACACCGCCCGACTTGCGGCCCTGGGACGACAACATGATCGGGCCCGTTGAAGCCCTTCATGCCGACCAAGCCGAACGAGCCGAACAAGCCGACGACAAAGAGGGCGACTACGCAGGCGACGTCGACTGAAGATGGAAACGAACGAAGCCCGACCATCGGGCTTCGTTCGTTCAGGCCGGAGCAGCGACCCCCTGCTTGCCAGCAGGGCTCAGCGGCTGACGACGACGGCGACGGCTTCGCCACCGCCGATGCACAGGCTGGCGACGCCCATCTTTTTGTCGGTGCGGCGCAGCTGGTGGATGAGCGTCGTCAAGATGCGCGCGCCCGAGCAGCCGATGGGGTGGCCGAGGGAGACGGCGCCGCCGACGACGTTGGTCTTCTCGTGCGGGATGCCCAGCTCTTTCATCGTGACCAGCGAGACCACCGCGAAAGCCTCGTTGATCTCGAAGAGGTCGACGTCGGCGACGGACTTGCCGGCTTTCTTCAGCGCCTTTTGGATGCTGCCGGCCGGGGCGGTCGTGAACTGCGCCGGCTCTTTGGCGTTCTGGCCGTCGGCGACCAGCGTGCAGAGCGGTGTCAGGCCGCGCTTCTTTGCTTCGTCGGCGGACATCAGCACCAGCGCCGCGGCACCATCGTTGATCGAGGCCGCGTTGGCCGCCGTCACTGTACCCTCTTTGCCAAAGGCTGCCTTCAAGGCAGGCATCTTTTCGGGGTTGTATTTGCCCGGTCCCTCGTCAGCATCAATCATCTTGGATGCTTTGCCGTCTTTGACTTCAACGGCGACGATTTCGTCTTTGAACCAGCCGTTCTTCTGGGCAGCAAGGGCCCGCTCGAACGAGGCCTTTGCGAAGTTGTCCTGGGCTTCGCGCGTGAAGTCGTTCTCTTTGGCGCACTGGTCGCCGAAGTTGCCCATGTGGGCGTTGCCGTAGGGGTCCCACAGGCCGTCGTGGATCATGCTGTCGACGGCGGCGGCGTTGCCCATGCGCATGCCGGTGCGCGCGGTGGGCAGCAGGTAGGGCGCGTTGCTCATGGACTCCATGCCGCCGCAGACGACGACGTCGGCGTCGCCGCAGGCGATGGCCTGGCGGGCCATCATCACGGCCTTGAGCCCAGAGCCGCAGACCTTGTTGATGGTGGTGCAGGGCACGGAGTTCGGCAGGCCGGCGCCCAGTGCGGCCTGGCGGGCAGGGGCCTGGCCGACGCCGGCGGTGAGCACCTCGCCAAAGATGACCTCGCTGACATCGTCGGGCTTGATGTTGGCGCGCTTGAGGGCCTCGGCGATGACGATGCTGCCGAGCTTCGGCGCGGTCAGCGACGCGAGGGCGCCCTGAAAGGCACCGATGGGGGTGCGAACGGCTGAGACGACGACGACGTCACGCATGGGAGGCTCCTGTGGGCCTCAGACGTAACGAGGCAAAACCCGCCCGACAACGACCTCGACCCCATCGACGACGACGCCAGCGCCGACGCCGACGCGTCCTACGACAGCGACGGCGTGAACAGGGTCTTTCCGGCGGTCATGTCTTTCAAGTAGCCGTCGACGGCGTCTCTGGCCTCGGAGAGCGGCCGGCGGGCGGCCACGGCGGTGTTGAAGCCGTCTTCGACGATCGACTGGATGTCGAGGGCGCCCTTCAGCAGCGCCGGCAGCGTCGACGGCGAGAACAGCTCGCTCAAGTAGAAGCCGCGCACGCTCTTGCCGGCAAAGATGAGCGAGCCAGGGTTCAAGACCACCGGCTCTTCCGAGAGCGCGCCGTAGACGCGCACCGTGCTGCCGCGGGGCATGGCTTCGACCAGGCGGCCAGTCATGGCGCCGGCGACGGCGTCGAACGCGAGGGTGGCGCCGATCTGCTTGGCGAGGGTCTTGAGCTGCTTGTCGAAGTCGGCGTCGGACGTGTCGAGCACGTGACGGCCGCCGAGGTCGGTGAGGATCTTCCTTTGCTCGGCGCGGCGCACGACGTGGATGACCGGCAGCCCCTTGCGCTCGGCGAGCACGCACAAGAAGCGACCCAACGCCGACGCCGCCGCGGTGTGGATGATCGCCTTGTGCTCTTTGCCGACGTCGTCCTTGTGGGCTGTGTGGCACATGCCCCAAGCGGTCAGCGGGTTGACGATGAGCATCGCGCCCTGCTCGTCGCTGACGCCGCTCTTGAGCGGGAAGCAGCTGGTGACGTCGGTCAGGCAGTACTCGGCCCAGGTGCCGTCGTGGGCGTCGAGGTGGGTGAACGCGACGCGCCGCCCGACGAGGGCCTTGCCGATCAGGTTGCCGGCTTCGACGACGACGCCGCTGGCTTCGAAGCCGGGCACCGTCGGCAGCGGCTTCTTCAGGCCGTAGAGCCCGCGCGCGAACATGACGTCGCTGGGGTTGATGGGCGCGTGCAGCACCTTGACCAGCACCTGCTTGCCTTCGGGCCGCGGCAGCGGCTTCTCGACGAGCGAGAGGGCGCTGGCGCCGTCGTACGAAGAGAGCTGCACGACCTTGTGCGTGCTCGGCAGTGCGCTGTGGGTCACGGGAGCCTCCGAAAAAAAATCAGCGGTCGTCGACGGGCTCGCCTGCGCTGGGGCGGGCGGCCGCGCCTGTGCCGCTGCGGTGATCGTGGGGGCCAGGCGCCGGCTCGTTGGGGCCTGAGCGCTCGGGCAGGCCGTCGCCGTCGCCCTCCATCGACTCGCCATGGTCGGGGATCATCGCCGGCTCATCGGCGGCCAACGGCGTCCCGCTCACGTCTGAACGGGTCGGTGGGGTGCTTCCCTCGGCCCGGGTGGGCTGCGGGTTCTTCTCGATGTCGATGCGCGACACCTTGCGCTCGTCGGCGTCGGTGACCAGGAACGTGAAGCCCTGGAAGCTCACGCGATCGCCCTTGCGCGGCATGCGCCCACAGCGGGCGATCAAGAAGCCGCCCAACGTTTCGTAGCCGCCGTCGGGGAAGGTCAGGTGCAAAGACTCACCGAGGTCGTAGAGCGACACGCGCCCTTCGGCCGACCAGTGGCTGTCGGTGAGCTTCTTGATGGGCGCGTCTTCTTCGTCGTGCTCGTCGTGGATGGGTCCGACGATTTCTTCGAGGACGTCTTCGAGGGCGACGATGCCGGCGGTGCCGCCGAATTCGTCGACGACGACGGCCAGGTGGGTCTTCTTTTTCTGGAACAGGCGCAGCAGGTCGCCGACGCGCATCAGCTCGGGAACGAACTCGACGGGGCGCAGGTGCTCGCGCAGCCGGAACGTCGCTGGATCGATGGTCCGCGTGAGCAGGTCCTTGGTGTGGAAGAAGCCCTTGATGTCGTCGAGGGTGTTGTCGAACACCGGCACCCGGCTGTGACCCTGCTCTTTCACCTCGACCATGACCTCGTCGTACGAGGCGCTGATCGACAGCGACGAGATGTCGGCGCGGGGCACCATGACCTCTTTCACCAGCGTGTCGCCCAGCTCGATGATGCTGGCGAGCATGCGGCCCTCGACCTTGTCGATGGTGCCCGAGCGTCGGCCCAGTGCGATCATCTCGACGATGTCCTGCTCGGTGACGAACGGGCCCGAGCGCGTGACGCTGCCGCCGGCGAGGCGAGAAAACAGGCGCGACAGCCGCGTGAACAGCATCACCAGCGGCCAGGTCAAGACGTAGGCGGCGACGACGACGGGGAACACCAGCGGGGCCACGGCTGCGGCCTTTGTCTTGGCAAAGGCCCGGGCCAGCAGCTCGACGCCGACGATGACGGCGACGATGACGAAGACGCACAACAAGGCCCAGGGCAGCGACTGCAGCACGTTGTCCTGGGCGTCATCGATGGCCAGGGCGGCAGCCAGCACGAGCACGACATGCGCGGTGTGCTTGCCGAGCAAGATGGCGGTCAGCACGTGGTCGGGCCGCTCGAGCCACAGGCGCAGCAGCGAGCGGGCGCGCGAGCCGCGGTCCCTGGCGTCTTTGACGATGTCCTGGACGCGGGCGTCGACGAGGGCGAACAACGACGTCTCGGCGGCCGAGAACACGGCGGCCAGCAGCAGGCAGGCCGCAAAGAAGATCGCGTCGTTGAGCTGAAACGTCATGCGCTACTGGGTGTCGAAGTGGCGCTCGAGCAGCGACGCGGCGGTGAGGCCGATGTAGCGCAGCACTTCCATGTGCACGGCGCTGAAGCCGCCGCGCGAGTTGATCAGCTGCACGGCCCCGAACAAGCGCCCGTCTTTTTCAGCCGAGGCGCAGATGGTGTCGCGCGGCGAGTAGCCGACGGCGTCGGAGATGGCGGAGAAGTAGCGCGGGTCTTTCTGGATGTCGGACACGCTGAGGCACACGCCTTCTTGCGCGCAGAAGCCGACGATGCCCTGGCCCACCGGCACGGTGAGCTTCTTTTTCTGGATCTCGGCGGCCTTTGGGCCGCGCACGGCGGCGAACAGCAGCTCGTGCCCGTTGACGTCGGCCAGATAGAACGATCCGGACTCGGCGGGCACGTGCAGCAGGGCGATGTCGAGCAGCTTCTCGGCGATGTCCTTGGGGTTGATGGACTCTTCCATCAGCAGATCCTGCGTGGCGTCAAAGACGTCGGCGATGGCGTCGGCGATGGCCTGCGGATTCACGGTCTCGTGCGAGCGGCCGACGGAGGCGTCGGGGGTCGGCACCGGCATCGACACTTCGCGCGTGACGGGGCGCGGCGCGGCCTCGAACTGGCCCGTGCTGCGCCGGGGCGCGGGCATGCCGCGCGGCGTCGGCGCCGGCACGGGGCCGGTGCGGTTGGTCGGCTTGGTCGACTGCGCTGACGACGGCAGCGTCGACGTTGACGACGGCGTTGACGACGTCGAGGACGGCGCGCGGGCGACGCGCTCGGTGAGCTCGACGGGCACGAGGGGCTCGCTCTTTTTCCGCGGGGCCTCGGAAACGTTCGGCTCGTGGCCGACCGCCGAGTCCGGCGGCGGCGGCGGCGGCGGCTGGCGCGGTGCCACCGGAGGTGCCTGCACCGCCCGCGTAACCGGCGCCGACGTCGACGCGGGCGCGGAAGGCACGGGCGCGGAAGTCACCGTCCGCGGCGCCGTCACCGGAGCAGACAGGGCCAGCGGAGCCACCGTCGGCGTCGGCGCTTTTTTCGCCGGCGGCGGCATCGTCGCCTTGAGCTCGATGGTCGGCGACGCCGAGTCGGGAGGCGCCATGCGCGTCCACGGGATCGAGTGCTCGGGCTCGGTGGGC
>JBKJNL010000551.1:0-13766 GCA_046593615.1 Myxococcota bacterium
GCTCGAGCGCTGCTCGGTGGTGCGTGACGCGCGGGCCGCCACGACGTTGTTGTCTGTCTTGCCAGGATTCCTGTGATCGCTGTGTCGTTCAGCCGGACAACGCTCGTCGCCTCCACCGTCGGCGCCACGTTGCTGCTGTCGTCGCTGCTGTCGGCGAGCACCTGCCAGCGCGGCCCGGTGAGAAACCCCAACAGCGAGCCGGTGCCCATCCTCTTCATCATGCCCGGACGCCCGGTGTGTGAGGGCACGGCCGCCGTCGCCGTCGACGTCGCCGTGGTGGCCGAGCCCGGGTTGCACGAGGTCTCGGGCGTCGCCGCGTCGCTCTTGAACCCCGGCGCCCTGTGGATGCTGGCCGACGCCGGCAACGACCCCGCGGTCTACGCCGTGTCGTCGACGACGGGGGCGACGCTTTTGACGGTCATGTTGCCCATCGACAACGTCGACTTCGAAGACGCCGCCGTGGGCCCGTGTCCCGACCTCTCCGGCCCCTGCGTCTACGTCGCCGACACCGGCGACAACGACGGCGTGCGCGACGGCGTCTGGGTCTACGTGTTCCCCGAGCCGGTGCTGCTCGACGACACGCCCGTGGGCACCGTCAACCTCGAGGCCTTGTGGCGCTTTCCGCTGCGCTTCCCCGACGGCGACCGCGTCGACGTCGAGGGCTTCGTGGTGTTGCCCGACGCCAGCGCGATGGTGCTGTTTGAAAAGACCACCGACCAGAGCGCCCGCGTCTACGCCGCCCGCGCGCCGTGGCGCCCCGAGAGCGCCGCCGACGCCACGCCACAGGTGCTTGAACAGTCGGGCCGCGTCGAGGTGCCGGTCGACGCCGGCGCCCCCGACGAAGACCGGCGCATCACCGGCGCGGCCATGCATTGGTCGGGCACGCGGCTGTTGCTGCGCTTCGCCGGCGGCTTCGTCGAATACGTCGGGGACGCCGTCGACGTGCTCGATCCGCGCAAGCTCACCCAGCGCCAGGTGTGGGACGGCGAGGCCCGCGGCGAGGCGGTCACCTGGGCCGTCGACGGCGTCACGGTGCTGTCGATCGGCGAGGCCACCGCCGACGACGAGACTCCGGTCCTGCACAGGAGCGATTGCCAATGAAGCCGACTGTCAGCCGCACCGTCAGCCGCACCGTCAGCAGCACCGTCAGCAGCACCGTCAGCAGCACTGTCAGCAACGTCGTCGTCGTCCTCGCCGTTGTCACAGGGCTCGTCGCGACCAGCGGCTGCTTCCTGCTCGTCAGCTCGGGCATCCAGCGCGACATCCCGCCCGGCGCGCGGCCGGCTTCCGAGGGGCTCCTGCAGCGCGACGAGACCGTGGTCGCCGCCTGGGACGGCTCGATCCTCCAGGACGGCGGGCTGCTGGTGGTGCTCACCGATCGCCGGGTGCTCAGGCGCGACGACAGCGGCGTGCACGCCGTCGACCTCGCGGGGGTGCAGACCATCGTCGTCAACGAAGACGACGGCAGCGTCGACGTCGTGGCCGAACGCGTCGGCCGAACCAGCCCGCCCGTCGACCACGTCGTGGTCTCGCTGCCGCTGCGCAGCAGCGACGAGCGCCGCGCGTTTGCCCGCCTGCTGCAGCTCGAGGTGCAGCGCGCAAAAAAGGCCGCCCGCGCGCCGACCCCGACGGCGCCGCCGATCAAGCCCACAGCGCTGCCGACGCCGACCGAGGCGCCAGCAGATCCGCAGACGCCAGAGCCGCCGCCGCCGCCGCCCTGAGCTGTCTGCGACATCAACACAGCGTTGAATGCGCTAAGAATGACCATGAATTGACAGCGTTGAAGCGCGCGTTGCCGAGAAATCCATCGGTTTGTTGCCGGGCTTCTGGCCGCCGGCTACGTCGGAGGCGGGTTGTCGCGTCGACGACCTTCGTTTTTCTTCGACAGGGGCAGACATGACAACGATGACCGCGGGATCGAACGTTCGACCGGTGGAAATGTCCGATGTGGCGAAAAGGCTACTGTACGGCGTTTCAGGCGGTGCTCTCGCGGTCTACGGCACGCGCCAGCGCGGCCTGCTGGGCACGGCGATGACCCTGGTCGGCAGCGCCCTGGTGGCCCGCAGCCTGGCCCCGGGCCTGACCCGGCGGCTGAAGACGACACTGACGACGACGCTGACGACGACGCTGGCGCCGCAGAAGTTGCTGTCGGCGGGGCAGGCCGGAGACGCCGCCGTGGCGGCCGGCGCGCACATCGAGCGGGCGGTCTTGCTGACGTCGGATCCCTTCGAGGTCTACGAGGCCTGGCGCGACTTCGAGCGGCTGCCGACCATCCTGCAGCACATCGAATCGGTGACGCCGATCGACGAGCGCACCTCGCACTGGCAGGCCCGCGTCGTCGGTGGCGTCGTCATCGAGTGGGACGCCGAGATCACCGAAGACGTCCCCGGCGAGTTGCTGTGTTGGCGCTCGTTGCCTGGCAGCCCCATCGAAATGCTCGGCGCCCTGCGCTTCGAGCCGGCCTTGAACGTCCTCGGCGGCACGGTCTTGCGCGTCGACATGCGCTACCAGCCGGCGGTCGGCGGGCTGCCGGCCCGGGCCCTGGCAAAGGTGGTGAACAAGGCCGTCGTCGAAGAGGTCAAAGAAGACCTCCGCCGCTTCAAGGCCCGGCTCGAGGCGGGCGAGGTGCCGACGACCGAGGGTCAGCCGCGCGGCGGCCCGCAGAAGAAAAAGTCGAGCACCCGGATGGACGCCGCCGGTCAGGACGCTGCCGGTCAGGACGCTGCCGGCCCGGGCACTGCCGGCCAGGGCACTGCCGGTCAGGTCGGGGGCAAATCATGAGAGCGGTGGTCTGGCACGGCAAAGAAGACGTGCGGGTCGAGAACGTCCCCGACCCGACCCTCCTCAACCCCCACGACTGCATCGTCGCCGTCAGCTCGACGGCGATCTGCGGCTCGGACCTGCACCTCTACGGCGGCTTCATGCCCTCGATGAGGTCCGGCGACATCATCGGCCACGAGTTCATGGGCGAGGTCGTCGAGGTCGGCCCCGAGGTGAAGACCCTCAAGAAGGGCGACCGCGTCGCCGTCCCGTTCTGCATCAGCTGCGGCTCGTGCTTCTTCTGCCGGAAAGAGCTCTACAGCTGCTGCGACAACTCGAACCCCAACGCACCGGCCGCCGAAAAAATGTTCGGCTCGGCGACGGCCGGCTTGTTCGGCTACTCGCACCTCACCGGCGGCTACGCCGGCGGCCAGGCCGAATACGTGCGCGTCCCCTTCGCCGACGTCGGACCGCTGAAGCTCCCCGCCGACGTTGTCGACGACAAGCTGCTGTTCCTCACCGACGTGTTCCCCACCGGCTACATGGCCGCCGAGAACTGCGCGATCGAGCCGGGCCAGACCATCGCGGTCTTTGGCTGTGGCCCCGTCGGCTTGTTCGCGATTGCCAGCGCGAAGCTGATGGGCGCCGCGCGCATCATCGCCATCGACAGCGTGCCCGAGCGCCTGGCGCTGGCCCGCACCGCTGGCGCCACCGACGTGCTGCACGATCGCAACGACCCGATCATCGAAGCCCTGCGCGAGATGACCGGCGGCATCGGACCCGACGCCGTCATCGACGCCGTCGGCATGGAAGCCCACGGCTTCGTCGGCCCCGGCCTGACCGATCGCGCCAAGCAAGCCGTGATGGCCGAGACCGACCGCCCCCACGTGTTGCGCATGGCCATCCAGGTCTGCCGCAAGGCTGGCATCATCTCGATCCCCGGCGTCTACGGCGGCCTCGTCGACAAGATCCCGTTTGGCGCGGCCATGAACAAGGGTCTGACCTTCAAGATGGGTCAGACGCACATGCAGAAATACATGAAGCCGCTTTTGCAGCTGGTGCTCGACGGCAAGATCGATCCCTCGTTCATCATCTCGCACCGCGCGAAGCTCGACGCCGCGCCCGAGATGTACGCGAAGTTCCAGCAAAAGAAGGACGGGTGCACCAAGGTCGTCATGACCCCTTGAGAGCTTTGTCGTCGACGTTGATTGCTGCGCGCAGGCCCTCCGCTGCGCGCAGCTTCGTTTGGGCAGCGGCTCATGGCGTCGTCGTCGTCGTCGTCATCACCGTCGTCATCTCTGCGTCGCCTGAAATCAGGCGCGCCAGTATTGCTTCGGCCCGGGCGCGTCGACGCCGAGCGTGCGAGCGGCGTGCGTGGCCCAGTACGGATCGCGCAACATGGCCCGCGCCAGGAACACGGCGTCGGCCTCGCCGTCGACGACGATCTGCTCGGCCTGCGCCGCGTCGTTGATGAGGCCGACGGCCGCGGTGGCGATGTCGGCTTCGGCGCGGATCGTCTTTGCGAACGGCACCTGGTAGCCGGGGGCAACCGGGATGGTCGCGCCGGGCACGGCGCCGCCGCTGGAGCAATCGACGACGTCGACGACGCCCTTGACGAGCCGGGCCAGCTGCACCGATTGCGGCAGGTCCCAGCCGCCTTGCACCCAGTCCGTCGCCGAGATGCGCAGGAACAGCGGCATCGTCACCGGGATGGCCGCGCGCACCGCACCGGTGACTTCGACGACGAGGCGGACGCGGTTTTCAAAGCTGCCGCCCCAGCGATCGCGGCGCTGGTTCGACAGCGGCGACAGGAACTCGTGCAGCAGGTAGCCGTGCGCGGCGTGTACTTCGACGACGTCGAAGCCGGCGGCGACGGCGCGCCGGGCCGATTTCGCGAAGTCGTCGATCACCTGCTGGATGCCGTCGTCGTCGAGGGCCCGCGGCGTGCGCGAGGCGGCGTCGAAGGGCAGGGCCGACGGCGCCACCGGCACCCAGCCGCCGTGGTCGAGGTCGACGCCGACGTTGCCTTTGCCGTCCCACGGCGCATGCGTCGACGCCTTGCGGCCGGCGTGGGCGAGCTGCACGCCGCAGGCGGCGCCCTGGGCGTGCACAAAGGTGGTGATGCGCGAGAACGCGAGCTGCTGGGCGTCGTTCCACAGGCCGGTGTCGCCGGGCGAGATGCGGCCTTCGGGGGAGACGCCGGTGGCTTCGGCGACGACGAGCCCGGCGCCGCCGACGGCGCGGCTGCCGAGGTGCACGAAGTGCCAATCGCCGGGCACGCCATCGACCGCGGAGTACTGGCACATGGGGCTGACCCAGACGCGGTTCTTCAAGGTCAGGCCGCGCACGGTGAACGGCGAAAACAGCTTGCTCATGCCGGCAGCGTAACGCCGCGGGCCTCGTGTGCAGCGTGCGGAGTCGGCGGCGCTGTCGACGTCAAACCGGGCCTGCAGCAGCGCCGCCGCAGCAAGAGAGAAGCTCTAGACAAGTCAGAAACCATGTGGGAGAGACACAGCGAATCGCCCCGCAAGGGGTGATCTCTCCCAAGGACATCCACGCAAGTGGGCCAATGGGCAGAAACAGACGCAACGTCGTGTCGACGTGGTGTCTCCCTCCAGAAGGCAAAAGGCCGGCTGGAGGTTCACATGGCTCGTTTCATCTTCCGACGTCGTCGAAAGAGCAAACGAGCCCGGTTTTGGCCGAGAACCTCGCACAACCAGCGAGGGGTATGGCCAGGAGGTTACGGATGGCGATCCGCGATTACAGACCGACGAGCGCGTCGCGTCGTGGCATGACTGGGCACGACTTCAGCGAAATCACGAAGACGAAGCCCGAGAAGAAGCTCACCAAGGGCATCTCCAAGAGCGGCGGCCACGGCAACACCGGCCGCATCACCGTCCGCTTCCGCGGCGGCGGCCACAAGCGGAAGTACCGCCAGGTCGACTTCACCCGCGAGAAGCTCGGCGTCCCGGCCAAGGTGGCGGCGATCGAATACGATCCCAACCGCACCTCGCGCCTCGCGCTGCTGCACTACCTCGACGGCGAGAAGCGCTACATCCTCGCCCCCGTCGGCCTCAACGTCGGCGACACCGTCGTCAGCGGCCCCACCGGCGACATCAAGCCCGGCAACCACCTGCCGCTCAGCAACATCCCGATCGGCACGCAGATCCACAACGTGGAGCTCAAGCCCGGCAAGGGTGGCCAGATGGTCCGCAGCGCCGGCGCCTCCGCCCAGCTGATGGCCCGCGAAGGCCTCTACGCCCAGGTCCGCCTGCCCTCCGGTGAGACGCGCATGGTCCTCACGACCTGCACGGCCACGATTGGCCAGGTCGGCAACGCCGAGCACGAGCTCGTGCAGCTCGGCAAGGCCGGCCGCAAGCGTTGGCTCGGCAAGCGTCCCCACCAGCGCGGTGTTTCGATGAACCCCATCGACCACCCGCATGGCGGTGGCGAAGGCCGCACCTCCGGTGGTCGTCACCCGATCACCCCGTGGGGCAAGCCCACCAAGGGTCACAAGACCCGTCAGAACAAGCGGACCGACCGCCTCATCGTGCGTCGCCGCAACAAGGTCTGATGGTCTTCTGGATGACCCGGCGCCTGCCGGCCGGGTCTTCCACCCCTTGCATCGGCAGTCCGGCGCCCCAACCCCGCGGAGGGGCGCCTGCCCGCCAACCAGCTCTTCGTTTTCACCTTTCAGCATCGAGTAGAACATGCCCCGCAGCGTAAAAAAGGGACCGTTCATCGACCATCACCTTTGGAAAAAGGTGATGTCAAACGGCGACAAGAAGGTCATCAAGACCTGGTCGCGCCGGTCGACGATCACGCCCGATTTCATTGGTCACACGTTCGCCGTCCACAACGGCCGCAAGTTCATCCCCGTGTACGTCACGGAGAACATGGTCGGTCACAAGCTCGGCGAGTTCTCCCCCACCCGCACCTTCATCGGCCACCCCGCCGACAAGAAGGCTCCGGCACCTGGCAAGAAGTGAGCGATCCAATGACCAGCACCGCCAAGAAGGGCACTGAAAAAGCCCCGACCACCGAAAAGAAGCCGAAGCGCGAGGCCGCAAAGGCCGCCGCTCGCAAGCAGGCCCGCAAAGACGGTCCGGCGATCTCGCACATCCAGGGCGTGCGCATCAGCGCTCGCAAGGTGCGCGTCCTCGCCGACGTCGTCCGCGGCATGAACGTCGCCCAGGCGCTGACCACCCTCGCGTTCCAGCAGCGCGCCGGTGCTCCGCTGCTCAAAAAAGCCATCGACGCCGCTGTCGCCAACGCCGACAACCGCAAGATGGACCTCGACACCCTCATCGTCGCTGACGTGCAGATCGACAAGGCCGGCGTCCTGCGCCGTTACCTGCCCCGCGCCCACGGCCGGGCGACGCCGATCCGCAAGCAGCTCTCGCACATCCACGTCAAGCTCTCCGCTGCGACCAAGTAAGGGAATCACATGGGTCAAAAGACGCATCCGACAGGCTTCCGCCTTGGTGTCATCCGCAGCTGGGACTCGCGTTGGTTTCGCGAGAAGGGCTACGCCGACTGGCTTCACGAAGACCTCAAGCTTCGTGCGTACATCCACGACAAGCTGAAGTCGGCCGGCATCGCCCGCGTCGACATCGAGCGCGCCGCGAACAAGTGCAAGGTCAACGTGCACACGGCGCGTCCCGGCATCGTGATCGGCAAAAAGGGCTCGTCCCTCGAGCAGCTCAAGAAGGACCTGCAGAAGATCACCGCTTCTGAGGTGTTCCTCAACATCCACGAGGTCCGCAAGGCCGAGACGGATGCGCAGCTGGTCGCCGAGAGCGTGGCCCAGCAGCTCGAGCGCCGCGTGGCCTTCCGTCGCGCGATGAAGAAGTCGATCCAGACGGCGCAGAAGTTCGGAGCCAAGGGCATCCGCATCGCCGTCGCCGGCCGCCTCGGTGGTGCCGAGATCGCCCGCCGCGAGTGGTACCGAGAAGGCCGCGTGCCCCTCCACACCCTGCGCGCCGACATCGAGTACGGCTTCGCGCAGGCCTACACGCAGTACGGCGTCATCGGCTGCAAGTGCTGGATCTTCAAGGGTGAAGTCCTGCCGACGTCGGCCCGCAAGGTTTGAGCTTTCCGGAGGGTCCTGTCGATCAAGACAGTGACCCTCCCCTGAATCAGCCCGAATCGGGCTGATTCAGGACCCACTTTACCTGCCAGGTCCTCGTCGACCTGTGCACGACTGGAGACTGCCGTCATGATGAGCCCTGCGCGCGTCAAATATCGCAAGCAGCAGAAGGGCAACACCAAAGGCAAGGCGATCGTCGGATCGTCCATCGCTTTCGGTGACTTCGCCCTCATTTCCACCGAGCCGGGTTGGCTGACCGCCCGCCAGATCGAAGCCGCTCGTATTGCGATGACCCGCAAGATCAAGCGCGGCGGCAAGATCTGGATCCGCGTCTATCCCGACAAGCCCTTCACGAAGAAGCCGGCCGAGACCCGCCAGGGTCACGGCAAGGGCAACGTCGAAGGCTGGGTCGCCGTGGTCCTGCCGGGTCGCGTGCTCTACGAAATGGAAGGTGTCGATCTCGCCACCGCCACCGAAGCCCTCGCCCTCGCCGCCGCCAAGCTCCCGCTGCGCACCAAGCTCATCGACCGCAAGTTCGAGCTCTGAGCGCCACCGCCCGCTGAGCCGGTCGTCGTCCTCGACGGCGACCGGGTTTGCAGGGCGCTGCTCGAGACCGTCAAGCGGGTCACCCTTTTTTTCAGACCTCACCGTCCGCGAGAATTTCCATGGCCACCAAGAAGACCTCCTACGTCGGCAAGCCTGAGGCCGAGCTCATCGAAACCGAGACCCGGATTCGCAAAGAGCTGTTCGACCTCAAGTTCCAGCACGCCACCCGCAGCCTCGCTTCCTCCGCCGAGGTCGGCGCAAAGAAGAAGGAGCTCGCCCGCGTGCTCACGGCCAAGACGAGCGCCAAGGTCGCCAGCAAGCAGCAGAAGTCCGAGGGCTGAAGACGGCTTCGCTGCGGTCTCACGTCAAGACGTGAGCAAGCCGCGCGAAGTTTTCCCGCGCGCCTCTGAGGCTCCGCGTGAAATCCGTTGACGGTGCCACCGACGTCTGCGACAGATACCCACATCTTTCCCGAGTGATCTCATGACCGACGCCAAGACCGTGACAAATGCTGGCCCGAAGAAGACCGACGAAAGCGCCGCCTCCGACCGGGGCTGGGGCCGCACGCTGACCGGCGTCGTCCTCAGCAACAAGATGACCAAGACGATCACCGTCGAAGTCGTCCGCACCGTGCGCCACCCCAAGTACAACAAGTACCTGAAGAAGCGCGCCCGCTACTACGCCCACGACGAGAGCAGCCAGGCCGGCATCGGTGACAAGGTCATCATCGTCGAGTCGCGCCCCCTCTCGAAGCTGAAGCGCTGGCGCCTGCAGTCCGTGGCCGAAAAGGCCAAGGTTTGATTCTCCGCCGGTGACTCCGGCGTTCTGACCAGAACGTCGACGTCGCTGGCACCGCCTCTTACGGCTTCGGAGACCCTGGCCCGCCACAACGATTGGGTAGCCCGCGCTGCGCGCTCCCCACCCACTGTGCCGGCCCCGCGTCCGAACCGCTCTTGCTGATGACGCCTTTTGCGAAAGGCAGCTTCTCCAAGGTCGTTTCCTCCGAAGCATCACCCCTCCGCCAGGCCCCTGTGGCCCGGCTGCTTTTCGGAAGGACACGACCCATGATCCAGACGCAATCCAACCTCGACGTCGCTGACAACTCCGGCGCCCGCCGTGTCATGTGCATCAAGGTCCTCGGCGGATCGAAGCGCCGCTACGCCTCCATCGGCGACGTCATCGTCTGCTGCGTGAAGGAATCCAGCCCCCAGTCCAAGGTCAAGAAGGGTGACGTCGTCCGCGCCGTCGTCGTTCGCACCACCAAAGAGCTGTCGCGCCCCGACGGCACCTACATCCGCTTCGACACCAACGGCGCCGTCCTCATCAACAAGGACAACGAGCCGATCGGCACCCGCATCTTCGGGCCCGTCGCCCGCGAGCTGCGCGCCAAGAAGTTCATGAAGATCGTTTCGCTGGCTCCCGAAGTTCTCTGACGGTCCACCGACCTTCCCAGACACTTCCGGTCCGCGACTCTTCTTCGTTCCATTCTCTCTTTGATTCGTTGAAAGGCATCAGCCAATGAAGTGCAAGATCAAAAAAGGCGACACCGTCAAGGTGCTCTCCGGCGGCCAGGACATCAAGGGCAAGACCGGCAAGGTCCTCGAAGTCCTCAAGGACGGCGACAAGGTCCGCGTTCGCGTCGAAGGCCTGCGCATCGTCAAGCGCCACATCAAGCCCCAGAAGACGGCCAAGCACCCCGAAGGCGGCATCGTCGAGGGCGCCGGCTCGATCCCCATCTCGCATGTGATGCTCTTCTCCGAGAAGCTCGATCGCCCGGTTCGCACCGGCGCCGCCGAGACCTCCGATGGCAAGAAGAAGCTGCGCGTCGCCCGCGGCGCCAAGATCAAGGCCGAAGAGGTCTGACTGTCCGCCGCGCCGCTGCCGCTGTGGCAGTCGACGTGGCTCCCCCCTTTCGCGATTTACGGTGTGGTCGAGTGACGAGCTCCCACACATTCAGGAGTAGAGAAAATGGCTACCAAGAAGACCGAAGACGCCAGCCCCGAGGCCATCGCCGCGCGCCGTGAAAAGGCAAAGGCCGAAGGCCTTGCCAAGAAAGCGGCAAAGGCCGCCGAAGGCAACGTCAAAGCCTCCGACCTTCCCGCTGAAGAGAAGCGCCCGCCGCGCCTGCGCAATTTCTACAAGAAAGAAATTGTCCCGGCTCTGCAAAAGGAGTTCTCGCTGAAGAACCCCATGCAGGTTCCCCAGCTGAAGAAGATCGTCATCAACATGGGCCTCGGCGAAGCCGTCAAGGACCCGAAGATCCTCGAAGCCGCCGCTGGCGACCTCGCCAAGCTCGCCGGACAGCGCCCCGTGCTGACCGTCGCCAAGAAGTCCATCGCGACCTATAAGCTGCGCGAAGGAATGAACATCGGCGCCATGGTCACGCTGCGCCGCGAAAAGATGTGGGAGTTCCTGGATCGCTTCGTCAACCTGGCGCTCCCGCGCGTTCGCGACTTCCGTGGCGTGGCGTCAAAGATGGACGGCCGCGGCAACTACTCGGTCGGACTCAAGGAACAGATCATCTTCAGCGAAATCGACTACGACAAGGTCGACAAGCTGCGCGGCATGAACATCACGTTTGTGACGTCGGCGCCGAACGACGAGCAGTGCAAAGCGCTGCTCACGCACCTCGGCATGCCCTTCCGCAAATGACCCACCTCCGCGCGACGTGGTCGGCTGCGCCGACGTCGTCACGCGGAAACGGGATGTGCTCTGCCCCCGCGGGCGCCCCTCGGCCCCGCTGAAGCCAAACTCTCAGAACCTCTTCAACAGATACTGCAGGTCAAACCATCATGATGACCGATCCCATTGCCGACCTCCTCGCTCGCCTGCGCAACGCCCTCATGGCGAAGCACAAGACGACGACGGCACCGTCTTCCAAGCTCAAGACCCGCATCGCCCAGATCCTGAAGGACGAAGGCTACATCGAAGACTTCAAGAACGAAGAAGAGGAGAGCGGTCGCTCGCTCCTTCACGTGACATTGAAGTACGACGACAAAGCCCAGCCCGTCATCGAAGGTCTGTCGCGCATCTCGAAGCCCGGCCTGCGCCGGTACTCGTCGGCCGACGATCTCCCGACCGTGCGCGGCGGCATCGGCATGGCCATCGTGTCGACGTCGCGTGGCGTGATGACCGACCACCAGGCGCGCAAGGATCGCGTCGGTGGCGAGGTCCTCTGCACCGTGTGGTGAGCCGTCTCCAGTGAGCCGGGTCGCCGACGAATTCGGCGACGCTCGCTACCCCCTCTTCTCTCTCTTCAAGGTCTGGTGATTCCATGTCCCGCATCGGTAAAAAGGCGATCGCCATCCCCAAGGGCGTCAAGGTCGCTGTCAAAGACGGCGTCGTGAAGGTCGAAGGACCTCAGGGCAAGCTGTCGTTCACGCCCCACAAGGCGATGAAGGTCAAAGTCGACGGCGATAACGTCGTCGTTGATCGCCCCGACGAAGAGCGCCTCAGCAAGCAGCTGCACGGCCTGACCCGCACCCTTGTCGCCAACATGGTGAAGGGCGCCGAGAAGGGCTTCAGCCGTGAGCTCGACATCCAGGGCGTCGGCTATCGTGCCGAGGTCAAGGGCAAAGAGCTGCACATGACGCTCGGGTTCTCGCACCCGATCGTCTACAAGCTGCCCGAAGGTGTCAGCGCCAAGATCACCGACGAAAAGAAGACCCACATCGTGCTGTCGGCCGCCGACAACATGCTGCTCGGCGAAGCCGCCGCAAAGATCCGCTCGTTCCGCCCGGTCAACAAAGACCCCTACGGTCTCAAGGGTGTTCGTCACTCGACCGAGAAGCCGCGCCAGAAGGAAGGCAAGTCGGGCGCGAAGTAATCTTCATGCGATGAGCGCTCCCTCGGGCGCCCATTGTAGATTGTAGAAAGCCTGCGCCAGCAGGCCGACCAATAGAAAAGCTTTCACCGAGGCAGTCAGCGTTCCTCGATAGCAAGACGCTCGCTACCCTCAGGAGTCACCATCATGCGTAAAGTCGACCTCGCCACCCTGCGCCGCAAGAACCCCAAAGAAGCCACGCGCATGAAGCGCAAGCTGGGCATTCGCAAGAACGTCGAAGGCACCGCCGCTCGTCCCCGTCTCACGGTGTTCCGCAGCGCGACCCACATCTACGCGCAGATCATCGACGACAACACCGCCAAGACCCTGTGCGCGGCGTCGACGCTCGACAAAGGCATCCGCGACGGCCTCAAGGGCAAGAAGAAGTCCGACGCCGCCAAGGAAGTGGGCAAGATGATCGCCGAGCGCGCCAAAAAGGCCGGCGTCGAATCCGTCGTCTTCGACCGCAATGGTTTCCGCTACCATGGCCGCGTGGCCGCCGTCGCTGACGGTGCCCGTGAAGCCGGCCTTTCCCTCTAGCTTCCTGCGCACTTCGCCGAAGCGGCTGCGCGCGAATTTTTCTTCTTGCGCACTTCGCCGAAGCGGCTGCGCGCGAACTCCTTCGATTCAGGATCAAACAAATGACCGAGAAGCCGATCAATGCCGAGACCCTGGGTGAGCTCACCGAGCGGGTCATCCACATCAACCGCGTCGCCAAGGTCGTGAAGGGCGGCAAGCGCTTCAGCTTCGCCGCGCTCATCGTCGTCGGCGATGGCGACGGCCACGTGGGCGTCGGTCTCGGCAAGGCCAACGAGGTCCCCGAGGCGATCCGCAAGGGCACCGACCAGGCCAAGAAGCACCTGATGAAGATCTCCCTCAAGGGGACCTCCATCCCCCACGAGGTCAAAGGTCACTTCGGCTCCGGCCTCGTGATCCTCCGTCCGGCCTCCGACGGCACCGGCGTCATCGCCGGCGGCACCGTCCGCGCCGTGCTCGAGGCCGCGGGCGTCCACAACATCCTGACCAAGTCCCTGGGGACCAAGAACCCCCACAACGTCGTGCGCGCCACCCTCGAAGCCCTCAAGAAGCTTCGCAGCGCCAAAGAGCACGCCGGTCGCCGTGGAGTCGAATTCGTCGACGCCAAGGACAAGAACCACACCCAGCCCGCGGCGCACGCCTGAGCTTTCAGCGTATTGCTGAACGCCCAAAGCCGGAGATTCCACCATGGCCGACCAGACCAAGATTCGCCTGACCCAGCTCAAGGGTCTTTCCCACAAGCCCAGCGCCCAGCGCCTGATCCTCAAGGGCCTCGGCCTGCGCAAGATCGGTCACACGGTCGAAGTGCGTGACACCCCCTCCATCCGCGGGATGGTCGAGAAGGTGCAGCACCTCGTGACCGTCGAAGTGCTCCGCGGCGAAGCCAAGCTGTTCGGTGCCCGCCACCGCAACGCCGACGGCACGCCCAAGACGGCAAAGGCGCCGAAAAAGGCCAAGGCCCCAAAGGCTGCCGCCGCTGCCAAGCCTGCAAAGGCCGCCGCCGCTCCAAAG
>JBKJNL010000709.1:0-2620 GCA_046593615.1 Myxococcota bacterium
CGCTGAGCTCGTCGAGGAGCACGAAGGGACCCACGCGTTGATCAGGCTTTCGGGGGGCGCCGTTGCCGGCTTCTGCGTCGCTCACGCGCCAACGTTTAGCACGCCGGCCGCGGAGACCTCACCCCCCGGCCCCCTCTTCACGGCCACTCGCAGAGCCTCGTTGTGCTCGTTGTGGTGAGGGGGAGGAGCGGTTGCTTCAGGCTTGGTCGCCGACGGCAGCCCGTTCGACGACGTCGATGCGGCGCCGGCGCCCCGTCAGCGGGCTCAGTAGGGCGGCGGTGCGGGCGGCGGTGCCGACGGCGGTGCAGGCGGCGGTGCAGGCGGCGGTGCAGGCGGCGGTGCAGACGCGGCCTGCGCAGCGGTGTCGCCGCGGTCTTCGGTGACGGTCAGCGTCAACGGCGTGCCGCCGCGCAAGACGACGACGACGGCCTGGCGATCGCGGGCGATGCGGTCTTGCAGACCAAAGACGCGGTCGGGGCTGTTGACGTCGACGCCGTTGACCGAGACCGCGACGTCGCCGTCGACGAAGCCGCAGGAGCGGAAAAAGGCGTCGACCGGTACGCGCAAGCCGACGACGCGGCCGTTGCGAATTTCGGGGAACAGGTTCGGCGTGCGCGTCTGGTAGCGGTGGCCGATTTCGCGGGCCTCGCCAGCCGACAGCACCGTCTGGCCCGCCACCTGCCGGCACAGCACCGACGCCGGCGCCAACACGAGGGCGCCGACGACGACGGCCGGGCGACGCAGGGTCTCGGCCTGCGCCGGCGCCAGGGCCTGCAGCGACGTCGCCAGCGCCGCGGCGTCGGCGTCGTCGAGGGCGGGCCCCTGTCGGGAAGAGTGCGTGCGCAGGTACGTCGCCAGCGACGCCGTCGACAACGCCTGCTCTTTGCCGACGCTGGTGGCCACGCCAAACGGCAGGCAGCGCGACAGGGCCGCGGCGAAGTCCACCGACGTCGACAGCGCCATGGCCGTGCCGCCGCGCCCTTTGGCGGCCTCGAGCAGGGCCACGGCCAGCAGGCGACGCCCCACCGCGCGCTGGGTCGAGGCTTCGTCGGAGGTGATGCTGCAGCCGGCGTCGGCGGCGGCGTCGACGGCGTCGGAGATGCGCCGCACCACCGAGGTCGCGTCGCCGACGTGGCGCTCGAGCAACAGCACGTCGTCGCCCGACAGCGCATCACCAGAAGAGCCCGACAGGATCGACGCCACGCGCGCCGAGGGTTCGACCGCCGGCGGCAGCTCGACGGGGAAGCCGGCGCCCAGCGCCGCTGCGGCCAGCACAACGACGACGCTCATCATGCGAGCACCGAGAGCGGAGCGACGACGGCGCCGGCGGCCACGCGCTCGCACCACTGCAAGGCCTCGACGTGACGCAGCGGCTTGAGCGCGCGCACCTCGTCGAGCGTGAACCAGCCGGCGCGCAGCGAGTGCTCGTCTTCATGGGTCTTTGGCGGTGTGTCGTCGACGGGGACGGCGACGAACAACATGCGCAGGCGGGCGGCGCCAGACGGCTTCTGCAGGTCGTGCTCGATGCGCAGCAGCCCGGTGAGGCGGACCGGCACGCCGGTCTCTTCGAGGGTCTCGCGCACCGCGGCGGCTTCGAAGCGCTCGCCGGGGTCGACGCGGCCGGCCGGCAGGTACCAGCCCTGCTCGTCGTTCTTTTCCTGCATCAACAAGAAGCGGCCGTCGTCGCGGCGGACCACGACGAGGCTGTAGGGGTGCAGGGGGATCGGCTGGCGCGACACGGTGCGATCAAACAGACGACGACGACGACGTCACCAGCGGTTGACGGTGCGGGGGGGCATGCCGCGCTTCCACGGGCTGACGTACTTGCCGGTGCGGCCGGTGCCCTTGCCGACGACGACGCGGGTGTGGGCTTCGAGCTCTTCTTCGTATTTGAAGAATGCCGCGGCCAGCAGGGCGACGATCTTGTGCTCTTCGGTGACCCAGCTCGGCTGGGCCTTCTGGAAGCGCTCGATGACGCCGGTGTCGTAGTTGCCCGAGGCGAACTCTTCGGTGGCCAGCATCTGGCGCAGGAACATGGTGTTGGTCGTCGTGCCCTTGATGGTGAGCTCGGCGAGGGCGCGGTCGAGGCGCATGCGCGCGGCGTTTCGGTCTTTGCCCCAGGCGATGACCTTGGCGATCATCGGGTCGTAGTCGGTGGTGATGGCGAAGCCGGCGTAGATGCCGGTGTCGGTGCGCACGTTGGCGCCGCCCGGCGAGCGCAGGTGGTTGATGCGGCCCGGCACGGGCACGAAGTTGTTGTTGGCGTCTTCGGCGCAGACGCGGGCTTCGATGGCCCAGCCGCGCGGTTGCTTGGGCGCCTCGCCCCACGGCAGCGGCTCGCCGCGGGCCACGCGGATCTGGGCCTCAACAAGATCGAAGCCGGTGATCATCTCGGTCACAGGATGCTCGACCTGCAGCCGCGTGTTCATTTCCATGAACCAGAACCGGTCGGGGCGCAGGCCGTCCGATGCGTCGACGATGAATTCGATCGTGCCAGCGCCGGAATAGCGGATGGCCTTCGCGGCCTTGACGGCGGCGTCGGTCATCGCCGTGCGCATGGCTTCCGTCATGCCCGGGGCAGGGGCTTCCTCGATCACTTTCTGGTGACGGCGCTGCGCGG
>JBKJNL010000164.1:0-4715 GCA_046593615.1 Myxococcota bacterium
TCCAATACACCGCGGAGCGGTGTATTGGAATACGCCCGAGCAGCGCGACGTCATCTTGTCGATCAAATCGTCATACGAAAAGGCGCTGCGGGAGAAAGGTCTCGGCCCCATCACGACGGAAGTCCGTCCGATGTCCGAAGCGGGGCCCTTCTATTATGCCGAAGATTATCACCAGCAATATCTGGACAAGAATCCCGGCGGTTACTGCGGCCTCGCCGGCACCGGCGTGAGCTGTGCGGTGGGCACCGGCGTCAGCGCCGGCTGAGCTGCGCGGATGGGGATTTTCATCGCACTGCTGCTGGCGACGACGACGACGACGACGACGACGCCGGAGCAAGAGGTCGATGCCTGGCAACCGTCGATCGCCGAGCGCGAAGCCGACGCGCGCAGCGAGCGCCAGACGAAGTTGCTCGGGTTGTCTGTCGGTGCCCCGCTGGCGGCGGCCTCTGGCGGCATCGCCGTCGCCTTTGTCGCCGGCGTCAGCACGAGTCAGATCACGCACAACGGTCCGGTTGCCGGGGTCGCGGCCGCGACTGCCGGCGTCGTCGTTTTCGAGAGCCTGCTCGGCTTGACGCTGTGGACCTGGCTGCCCGCGGACTTCCCGTCCTGGGCGTTGCCGGGCGCGATGACCGCGGCCCTGCTCGGAGCGGCCGCGGGCTTCGGCAGTGGCGCGGCGCTCACCTTTGCCTGGGTCAGCGTCGTCTACCGGGGCAGCGATTGCCTGTGCGGTCCCGAGCTCCTGTTCGGCGCCCCGCTCGCCATCACCGCCCTCACCGTCGGTGGCGCGACCGTCGCCACCGTGCTTACGACGTCGATCGCCGCGCTCGAGTAGCCCGCCGATCAGGGCGCGAGGCCGCCCTGCTCCTGCAGCTCAAGCGGCGGCGGCGGCGCGTCATCGGCGGTCTGCACGGGCTCGGTGCCGCGCGTGAACACCTCGGCGATGACGCCCTCGGGCAACACCTTCGGGATCGGGTCGCTGCCGTCATCGGGCATCTCGGGCTCGGGCAGCGCGCCGGGGGCGAGGGCGTCTTCCGAGCGGGCCAGCAGGCCGCTGCGCAGGTCGACGCTGCGGCGGACGACGCCGTCGGCGATGGCGAAGTCGCGCACGGGCTCGCCTTCGACGGCGACGTTCATGAAGCGCAGCCAGATGGGCACGGCGGCGCGGCCGCCCGACTCTGAGCGGCCCAGCGGCTTGTTGTCGTCGAAGCCGACGTAGACGCCGGCGACGACGTCGGGGGTGAAGCCGACGAACCACACGCTGCGGGCTTCGTCGGTGGTGCCGGTCTTGCCGGCGACGGGGCGCTTGAGCTCGCGGGCGCGGGTGGCGGTGCCGCTCTCGACGACGGACTTCATCAGGTCGGTCATGATGCTCGCGGTCTGCGGCGAGAACACCTGCGTGCGCTCGACGGGGCCTTGCTCAAACAGGATCGAGCCGTCGCGCTTCTTCACTTTCTCGATCAGCACCGGCGGCGCGTATCGGCCGCCATCAGGAAAGACGACGTAGGCGTTGACGAGGTCGAGCAGGTGCACGCCGCCGGTGCCGAGGGCCAGCGTGAGGTTCTGCGGGAACGGCTCGTCGGGCACGGTCACGTGGACCTTGTTGGCGACGTCGAGCACGGCGTCGACGCCGACCTTTTCGAGTATCGAGATGCTGCAGGTGTTCACCGAGTGCGTCAGGCAGGTGCGCGTGGTGATGTCGCCGAGGAAGCGGCCCGATGAATTCTGCGGCGCCCACTTCTTGCCGGTCCAGCGATCAAAGAAGACCTTGGGCGCGTCGGTGATCAAGCGGTGGCGAGGTCCGCCGCCCGCCTCGGCGTCCACCGTCATGAAGCCCACCGACGAGAACTGCTTGCTCTCGATGCCGGCGGCGTAGATGAAGGGCTTGAACGACGAGCCGGCCTGGCGCACGGCCTGGGTGGCGCGGTTGAACGGCGACAGCGCGAAGTCGGAGCCGCCGACGAGAGCCAGCACGCGGTGGTCGGCGGGGTCGATGGCGACGAACGCGCCCTGCACCTTCGGGTCCTGCTCGAGCGAGACCTCGACGTAGCCGGGCCGCGCCGGGCTCGCTTTGCTGCCTTTGTCTTTGGCCTTGTCGGAGCTCGCGGCGACGGCGGCTTTGCCGGCCACGATCTTTTCGATGGTGACGAGGACGATGTCGCCCCTTTTGACGACGTCGGCGGGGGACTTCGGCCGCTCCGTCGACTTCTCTGGCGAGAACGGACGCGCCCAGGCCATGGAGGCAAACGGCAACACGCCATCGACGGTGCCGAGGTCGACGACGACTTTTTTGCCGGCGTTGTCGATTTCGGTGACGACGGCGCCGACGTGGCTGCCGATCTTCAGGCGGGTGGTGCGCGCCGAACGCACCGGCGGTGACGTCGACAGGTTCGCCTTTTGCGCGAGCTCGGCGTCGATCTTCTTTTCGGCGTCGCTGAGCTCTTCTTCGTCGTCTTCGGCGGCGCCCTTCTCGGCGGACCGGGCAGCGCTGGCCTGCAGGATCCGTTTGGCTTCGTCGGCCTTGACCTTCGACAGGTCCCAGATGGCGCGGCCGGCGGCGGGCTCGCTCTTGAGGTCCGGGGTCTCGTCGGGCGGGAAGCGCCGCGCTTTTTCTTCGGCGAGGACGGCGGCGAATTGGGCGGCTTCGTCGGGGTCGAGGCGCACGAGCGGGCCGCGGTAACCTTGGCGCTTGTCGAGCTCGCGCAGCCCCTTGTCGACGCCTTCGTTGGCGGCGCGCTGCAGGGTGCCGTCGAGGCCGGCGTAGACGGTGAGGCCGCCGCGCGCGACCTCTTCGGCCGAGGTGCGCTCGATCAAGGTCCGGCGGATTGCTTCGGCGTAGTAGGGCGCGACGTCGAGGAATTCAGGCGGGGCGACGTCGACGCGGACGGCTTCTTCTTTGCCGGCTTTCTCCTGCTCCTCGGTGATGAGCTTGTTCTCGCGCATCTGCTCGAGCACGTAGCCGCGCCGGGCACGCACGCGGCGCGGGTCGGCCCAGGGGTTGATGCGGCTCGGCGACTTCGGGATCGAGGCCAGCACAGCGGCCTGCCCGACCGTGAGCTTGTCGACGGAGCGGCCGTAGTACGTGCGGGCGGCCTCTTCGATGCCGTAGGCGCCGTTGCCAAAATAGATCTGGTTCAGATAGAGATACAAAATATGATCTTTGGAGAACTTCTCCTCGATCTTTTTGGCTAGAATCAGCTCCTTGATCTTGCGCGACATCGAGCGCTCGGGCGTCAGCAGAAAGGTCTTGGCCGTCTGCTGCGTGATCGTCGACCCGCCCGACTGAGGCCCGCCGATCAGCTTGTGCCGCGTCTGGTAGAAGACGGCCCGCAGGATGGCGAAGTAATCGATGCCTTTGTGGTTGTAAAAATCTTCATCTTCTGCGGCGATGAAAGCATTCTTCACGTGGTCGGGAATCTTCTCGATCTCGACCACCGTGCGGCGCTCTTCGTAGAACCGGGCCACGAGGTTGCCGTTTTTGTCGAAGACCTTCGAGGTCACCGCAGGCTCGTAGGTCTCCATCGACGACAGGTCGGGCAGCTCGCTGCCGAGGACGGCGATGTGCGCCATCAATCCCCCGACGCACAGGAACACGACGGCCACCGCGACGACGATCAAGCGCTTGATCAGGCCGCGCGGGCCGCCGTCGACGATGAGGGGTATTTTCGAAAAGAACATTGGGACCAAGGGCACCACCCGGTTGCTCCTGCGTCAAGCTGGCAAACCAGCTTCTTATTCGCGGGCGTCGACGTCGGGCGTCACCGGGGCCTGGCGATTTCGCGAAATGCGGCTCACCCCAGCTCGACGAGCACTTTCGGAGGCATGAGCCACGAGAGCTCGCCGTGCGGTCTGGGCAGGTCGTCGAGCTCGAGCAGCGCGGCGCCGGCCTTTTTCAACGACGTCACGGGCACGCGATCGCCGGTCATCGACAACGCCAGCGCGCGGTCGAGGTGGGGCGCGTGGCCGACGCAGACGACCTCTTCGTCGGTCTGGGCGAACGCGAACAAGGCGTGGAACAGGGCGTAGGGCGCGGCCTCGGGCAGCAGGGCCTCGGTGACGACGAGCCGGTCCTTGGCCAGCCCAAAGGCCTCGAGGGCGAGCTCAGCGGTCTGGCGAGCGCGCGCATAGGGGCTCGTCAGCACCCGCGTCGGCGCGCACCCGACGACGACCAGACCTTTGGCGGCCTTGCGGGTCTTCTTGCGGCCTTCCTCGGTGAGCTCGCGCTCGGGGTCGACGGGGCAATGGGGATCCGCGCGATCGTGGGCGATGCCGTGGCGGAAAAGAATGACGCGCATGGTCGACGTCGGTGCCGGACCCGCGGCCACAAAGAAAGAGGGCGCAAAAGAAGAGAGGCCCCGTGGGCCTCTCGCGCTCCGACGATCTGTCGTGACGCTTTCTATTCGCGCTGCAGGACGAACGTGGCGCTGGCGACGGTGATTTCGCCGGTGCCGCCGCCGACGATGTTGCCGTCGCAGTCGTATTCGGGCTGCGCGCCCCAGCGGCCGGTCATCTGCACGACGACTTCGCCGGGCTCGTCGCCTTCTTCGACGACGATGTCGACCTCGTCGGCGGGGACGTCGTACTCGTCGAAGCTGTCCATGGTCATGCCGGTGCAGCCGAGCAGGGTCACCTGGGCGCCGGCCTCGTCATAGTCATAGAGCGAAAAGGTCTTGGAAGTGCCGGGCACGAACAGCTCGGTCGCGTTCGACGCCGACAAC
>JBKJNL010000170.1:0-7351 GCA_046593615.1 Myxococcota bacterium
CAAAGGCCTACGGCGAGTACCAGCTGCAGTCGGCGTTTGGCTCCGAGCAGACCCGCGGCGTCGTCGGCCTCGCCAACCAGTGGGCCTTGCCCTTCGGCTTCGCGCTCTCGCTCAACTACGAGCGGGTGACGACGCTGGGCGGCAACGTGGCCACGACCGCCAACGGCAACATCCCGCCAGCGGCGTTCACCGACGGCACCTTCTACGCAGCACCGGGTCAGAACGGCGGCGGATCTTTCTTGTACGGCGATGGGTCACGCGACGCAGCGTCGGCCGGCGTCGAGTGGCGCCGCGATGACCTGTTTGTCGCGTCAGAGCGCTTCGAGCTGCGATACGATAATTTTGCCGAAGACCGCGGCGGAAAAGACACCCTGTGGGTGCTGTCGATGACGGCGATCGCCCTGAAGCTCAACCCCGAGCTCTCGCTGCTCACCCGCTACAACCTCGGGCTCGCCCAAGACCTGGCCACCGGACAGCGTGCGGCCTACCTCGAAGAAGGCAGCGTCGGCGTCGCCTTCCGGCCCATCACCCACGACTGGTTCTCGGCCTTGTCGAAGATCTCGCGGCGGGTCGAGGTGCGCCCGCTCTCGCTCGAGGGCGGCCTGGTCGACGACACGGCCATCCACGCCGTGAGCTTTGAGCCCATCGTCGAGCTTCCGTGGAAGCTGCAGCTGGTCGAGAAGCTGGCCATCAAGCACATGAGCGTGCAGCTCGACGACGTGCCAAAGGCCGACGCCGTCACGCTGCTGTGGATCAACCGCGTCAACTGGCACGCCCTCGGGACGCTGCGCGCGCTGGGCCTCGACCCGCTTGTGCCGGGTGAAATCGACCTGGGCATCGAGTACCGCATGCTGGCCGGCCTCTCGTATGAGGCCATCGAGCACGGCACGCTGCTCGAGGTGCAGTTCGCGCCCGTCGAGCAGTTCCGCTTCGGCGTCGGCTACAACTTCACGCGGTTCAGCGACAACGAGCTCGACGCGGCGACAGCCGGCGGCGGCACCATCGACCGCAGCGGCTTCTTTGTCCGCGCCGTGGGCACGTACTGATCTCGGATGCCCAGCTGCTCGTGCTCGCCAACGTCCGGACCAGAATCTACTTCAGAGTAGATTCTGGTCGACGAGCCATCAGTTGCCAGCGAAGTTGACGGCGACGATGCCGGCAAGGATGCCGCTGACGGCGAGGAACAACAGAAAGACGATGCCGCGCATGCTGTGGTGCAGCGGTGTTTCGGTCATCGTGTTGCCGCCGAGACCGGTGTCTTCCTGCTCGGGCTTCAGATCGGGACCTTCAGGAACGAGATTCGCCATAAATCACCTCGACCATTCCCTGAGCAGCCGCCGTACCAACGACTGCAGCGCGATCGTGGCCGCTTGACGACGACATCCACGCCACACCTGGGACGCATCGAGCGCGATCGGAGGGCGTCGGCGCCTACTTCGGCTTCTTGCCCGCGCGCACCGCGTTTTTGTCGCGCACGCTTGCGGCCCGGCCTTCCTTGTTGACCTGGCGGGCCCGGCCAAAGGCGACGGCGTCGTCGGGGACCGCGTCGGTGACGACGGAGCCGGCGGCGATGTAGGCGTTTTTGCCGACGTCGAGCGGGGCCACCAGCGTGCTGTTGCTGCCGACAAAGACGCCGTCGTGCAGCACGGTCTTGTGCTTGCCGATGCCGTCGTAGTTGCAGGTGATGGTGCCGGCGCCGACGTTGACGCCAGCGCCGATGTCGGCGTCGCCGAGGTAGGCCAGATGATTGGCCTTGCTGCCCTTGCCGAGCTTCGTCTTCTTGAGCTCGACGAAGTTGCCGACGTGGGCGCCTTCGCCGACGTCGGCTTCGGGGCGCAGCCGCGAGAACGGGCCGACGATGGCGTTTGGTCCGATGTGGGCCTGATCGCAGACCGAGTAGGGGTGCAGCACCACGCCGTCGTCGACGACGACGTCGGTGAGGACGCAGCCGTGGCCGATGACGACGTCGCGGCCGACGACGGTCTTGCCGCGCAGGGCCACGCCGGGCTCGATGACGGTGTCTTCGCCGATGACCACGTCGGCGGCGATGAAGGTGCCTAGTGGGGCTCTGATGGTCACGCCGTTGTGCATGTGCTGGCGCGCGATCTCGAGGCGGGCCCAGCTCTCGGCCTCGCCCAGCTGCTCGCGATCGTTGATGCCCGCGGTCAGGTGCTCTTCGACGTCGACGACGTTGACCTTGCCGCGGGCGGCGGCCAGCTTCACCAGGTCGGTGAGATAGAGCTCGCCAGCGGCGTTCTGCGTCGTCAGCTGCGGCAAGCTCTCGCGCAAAAAGGCGACGTCGAAGCAGTAGACGCCGGGGTTGATCTCGTTGATGAGCCGCTGTTCGGCGCTGGCGTCTTTTTCTTCGACGATGGCGGCGACCAAGCCGGTGGTCGGCTCGCGCACGATGCGGCCGTAGCCTTTGGGCTGCGGCACCGAGGTCGTCCACAAGGCCATGGGCGCGCTGCCCTTCTGTTCGATCAGGGCCCGGATCTGCGGCGCAGCGATGCGCGGGGTATCGCCGCAGACGACGACGACGGTGCCGCGCTCGGGCAGGGCGGCCAGGGCGACGAGCACGGCGTGGCCGGTGCCCTTCTGCTCGGTCTGCACCACGGTGCGAACGCCGGCGTGTCGCTTCTGCAGCGTGGCGGTGACGTCGTCGGCGCCGTGGCCGACGACGACGACGACGTCGCTGCAGCCGGCGGCGCGGACGGCGTCGACGGACCAGCTGACCAGCGGCTTGCCGGCCACCTCGTGCAGCACCTTGGGGCGCCGCGATTTCATGCGCGTGCCTTTGCCGGCGGCGAGGACGACGGCGACGACCTGTTGGTTGGTTTCCATGGCCGCCTTTCTAACGATGATCGTGTCGGCCGGGCAGGTGTCCGCAGAAGCGGCCGCAAGCGGGCCAAAGATTGACCCCCGCAGCGTCGTCGCCCTAACAGGGAACCAATGGCTTCCGTCTCGGGTGACGTTGATTTGATGCCGGTGAGCGACGTCGTCCTGTGGATGGCGGGTCGCAAGCTGACGGGCACGCTCGCTGTCCGCCGGCGCGGCGTCGAAGCCCGCTTCGTCTGCCGCGACGGCATCTGCGCCCAGGCGTCGTCGACCGATCCGCGCGAGTACTTCGGTCAGCACCTGATCAACTTCGGCTACATCGACGAAGAGCAGCTGCAGCGGGCCTTTGACACCCAGAAAGAAACCCACGTCCCCCTCGGCCGTGTGCTGGTGATGGTCGAGGCCATCACGCCCGAGCAGCTGCAAAAGGTGCTGACGTTCAAGACGCGCGAAGGCTTTCTCGAAGCGCTGTGCTGGGAAGAAGGCACGTGGAAGGTCACCCCCGATGTCGGCGCCGAAGTCGACCGCGAGCTCGACTGCGAGACGCCGATCGACCTGCGCGACGTCTGGTCCGAGGCCTCGGCGCGCCAGCAGATGTGGAGCGAGATCCGCCGCGTGTTTCCCTCCGACGCCACGCGCGTCGAGGTGCTGCCGAGCAACGCCCGCGTCGACAGCTCGTTCGATCGCCGGCTCTTGCAGCTCATGCTCGACGGCAAGACGGTCGGCGAAGCCGCGCTCGAGCTGCGGTCGATGGACTTCCAGACCTACGCCCGCCTCTACGACCTGGCCACGCGCCAGCTCGTGCGACCCAAGGTGACGACGTCGGCGACGCCGGTGCACCCGAAGCGGCCGACGGCGTCGGCGTTTGCCGGCCTGGGTGCGCTGGCGGCGCCGATGCAGCCGTCTGCTCCGTCGGCTCCGTCGGCTCCGTGGACGCCGCCCGCGGGGCCGCCGCCGGTCCGCGCCACAGCGCCCGCTCCGTGGACACCATCGACGCCGTCGGGCCGCGCCCAGACGCCTGCGCCGGCGTCGGCGCCGTGGACCCCACCCGCCGGCCCGGCGCCGGCGCGTCACGCGACCCCGCCGCCCCTGGCGCCGCCCGACGACGACTTCGACCTCGACATCATCGAGCCGCCGCCGACCCAGCCCATGGCACCGCCCCCGCAGGCACCGCCGCGGTCACCGCCGCGGGCGGCCACGCCAGCTCCCGCGCCTGCTCTGTCGTCGTTTCCATCGCCGCCGGCGCGAGCGCCGACGCCGGCGCCACACGCGCCGCACGCGCCGACGGCGTCGCGCGTGATGGCTCCGCCCTCGTCAGAGCGCGCCCCCTCGCGCGTGCTGTCGCGGATGACGACGCCCGCGCCGAAGCAGCCGACGCCGATGGGCAGCTTCTTTGGCGCCGGCAGCTACATGATGGTCAAGCCGGAAAAGGCCGAAGAGGCCCCCGGCGTGAAGATCCCGCTCGAGGCCGCCGATCCCGAGCAGGCGCTGCGCGTGGCCCTCGCCGGCCGCGACTGGTCGGCGGCGCTGTTGATCTCGCAGCGCATCCTCGAGCGCGACCCGATCAACAGCGAAGCGCTCGGCGCCTTTCGCGTCGCCGACGCCCAGATTCGCCGGCGGGAAAAAGAGCAGGTCGAGCCTGACTTCGCGCGCGTCCCGGTGCTGGCCATGGCGATGGCCGACGTCGCCCTCACGCACTTGACGTCAAAAGAGCGCTACGTGCTTTCTCGCGTCGACGGCAAGCGCACGCTTCAGCAGATCGCCGCCGTCAGCCCCATCGAGCGCAACGAGCTGGTGCGCATCGTCGAGGCCTTTGTCGGCAAAGGCGTCCTCCGCCTCTGAGCCCCGTCAGCGCGTCAGAGCGTCAGAGCGTCAGAGCGTCAGAGCGTCAGAGCGTCAGAGCGAGACCCCGTGGCGTGATCGTGGACGATCACCTCACCCCCCAACCCCCTCTCCACGGGCACTCGCCAAGCCTCGTTGTGGAGAGGGGGAGGAGAATATTTTCGTACGCTTTTTCAGCGCGTCAGGAATTCATCTTTCAAACGTCCCACGTCGAGAAATCGCTGAGAACGTCGGGTTTGAAACCGAATTCGCAGCGCGAGCCTGACCCGTTCATTCGCTATTCTCCTCCCCCTCTCCACAGTGAGGCTTTGCGAACGCCAGTGGAGAGGGGGTTGGGGGGGTGAGGTCTCTCTCTCGCCCCGTGATCAGACCAGCAGATCGAGGGTCGCCGGCACGATCTCCCACGTCGCCGGGAGCACGCCGGGCTGCTCGCCGTCGAGGTCGATGAACACCTTTTCGCCGCTCTTCACCGGCGAAGCCGTCAGCTTGTGGCAGCGGCTGATGCGCACCTCGGGCAGCTCTTTGTGCTTGCCCGTGTAGATCTTCAGGCCGTGCTTCACCCAGAAGCCGAGGCCGCCGCCGCGGACGATGACGGCGTCGAAGCTGCCGTCGCTCGGGCTCGCGTCGGGCGCCACCCACATGCCGCCGCCAAAGTACTGGCCGTTGGCGACGGCGCAGACGGTGACGTCTTCGACCACGGCGGGCTGGTCGTCGATGGCGATCGAGACCCGCTGGTTCTGGTAGGTCGCCATGGTCCGCACGCTGCCGGCCATGAACGACAGCTTGGCGCCGAGCTTCTTGCTCGACTTGTTGACGACGTCGACGACGACGCCGCTCATGCCGAAGCTCGAGATGTTCACGAAGTGGCGCATCACCGGCTGACCGCGCTCGTCGATGCAGCGCAGGCGGCCGACGTCGATGCGGCGTTTCTGGAAGCGCGCCAGGCGCTCGAGATCGTCGAGGGGCTCGGTGGTCCAGCCAAAGGCCCGCCGGAAATCACCGCCGGTGCCCGAGGTGACGACGGCGAAGCAGGTCGGGCTCTTGATGCGCTCGCCCGACTCGTCAAAGAAGCCGTTGACGACCTCGTTGTTGGTGCCGTCGCCGCCGACGGCGACGACGACGTCGGCGCCGTCTTTGACGGCCTGGCGCGCCAGCTCGGTGGCGTGGCGGGGCCGCTCGGTCAGCTTGACGTCGACGGTGCCGCCCTGTTGGGCCAGCCGCGCGCTGAAGCGCTGTCGCACGTTCTCGAAGCGGCGCAGCGTGGCGCCGGCGGCGGAGCGGGGGTTGACGACGAAGACGAAGCGCTTGGTGTCGGCCATGGGGCGCGCAGCTTCGCACAGGTCTTCAGCCGGACAAGCTCAGGAGCAGCAGGGAACCCGTCAAAGCTCTCCGAGGATGACGTCGACGACGTCGCGGGCCCGATGGCCGGCGCGCTCGAAGTTGCGGCGGGCGCTGGGGCAGGCGGTGACGACGACGTCGGCGGCGGCCGATCCCTGACTCTGGGCCTCGGCGCGGCGGGCGGCCATCTCTCTGGCGCCCTCTTTGTTCGACACCGGGTAGAGGCCGCCGCTGCCGGCGCAGTCGGCTTCGTCGTGGTGGCGCACGAACTCGAGGGGCACTTGGCCGGTGGCCGTCTGCAACAGCTGGCGGGGGGCGTCGAAGCTGCGGCCGCGGCGGCCGAGGTAGCAGGGGTCGTGGTAGCGGACGACGACGCCGGGGGCGGCGTTTTCGAAGCGCTCGTGGCGGGCGGCGAGGGCTTCGACGAGGGGCAGCACCTGCGGGAACGTGCGCGGCCCCTTCTGCTTGCCGGCCAGCGTGTTGCGCACCGTGGTGAACATGTAGGCGCAGCCGGGGTCGGGCGTGACGACGAGCTCGTGGCCGCGGAACACGTCGGCCATCTTGTCGAGGTTCTCTTCGACGAGGTCGATGTTGCCGTCGACGTAGACGGGGTAGCCGCAGCACTGGGCGGAGCCGTCGCCGTAGGAGCCGAAGTCGACGACGGGGATGGTGCGGCCAAAGGCCCGCGACAAGGCGCGCAGGTCTTTCTCGATGGCCGCGCGTCCGTCGTGGCCGGCGCGGGCGCAGCCGGGGAAGTAGGCGACCTGGGCGTGCCGATCTTTGACGAGGCCGTCGACGACGCGGGCCAGGTCGCGTCCTTTGACGTCGCCGGTCTTCTTGAATTGCTCGGCGAACATCTTGCTGCGCGGCGTCTCGGCCAGCGAGCGGGCCGCGAACAACGTTTCGGCGACGGGGTTGCCGTGGGCGCATTGCTCGACGCAGGCGCCGCAGCCGGTGCAGGCCTCGAGCACCTTGTTGGCCGTCGGCGTCGTCAGCGGCGCTTGTCCGGTGCGGCCGAGGTGCACCAGCGACATCTTTGCCCACGGCGTCACGGTCTCGCGCTTCTCGGTCTCAGACACCGGGCACGCCGAGCGGCACATCTTTGGACAAAAAGCGCACAGCGTCGCCGGGCGAGCCAGTGCCACGTCGACGTCGTTGCTCATCGGGAACCTCGTGGAGCGGGAGCAGGAGCGGAGGACCCGAGGGCCCCTGGAGCGGGAGACGCGGGCAGCGACGATCGCTCGGCAGGAAGTCGGGCACCGCGCAGGGCTTCGGCCATCGCCGCCGCCGCGGTGCGCACGTCGCTGACGACGACACGGGGGCGGCTGCGCTCGAG
>JBKJNL010000432.1:0-3111 GCA_046593615.1 Myxococcota bacterium
GCCGAACACCGTGCCGCGGTCGTAGACGAGGTTGAATTCGACGTAGCGGCCGCGGCGCAGCTGTTGCCAGCTCTTCTCTTCATCAGTGAACGGTGAATTCTTGCGCCTCTCGACCAAAGGGACATAGGCAGGAATGACACTGAGCACGATGTCTTTGACGAATGACAGCAGCTGTTCAGCGGGGCGATCGTGCAGGTCGTCAAAGAAGACGCCGCCGACGCCGCGGCGCTCGCTGCGGTGGACGATGTAGAAATAGTCATCGCACCACTTCTTGTATCGATCGTAGAATCCGGCGTCGGCCCTGTCGCAGGCATCTTTCAGGGTCTTGTGAAAATGTTGGGCGTCTTCATCGTACAAGTAGCTGGGCGTCAGATCGGCGCCGCCGCCGAACCACCACGAGCCGTCGACGTCGCCGCCGCCGCGTTCGAACATGCGCACGTTGGCGTGCACGGTGGGCGCGTGGGGGTTCTTCGGGTGGAACACCAGGCTCAAGCCGGCGGCGAAAAACGTGCGCGGGTAGTCGGCGGGCAGGTCTTTGCCGCCGCCCATCTGGGCCACCGCTTCTTTGCTGAGCTCACCGTGGACCATCGAGATGCCGCAGCCGGCTTTTTCAAAGACGTCGCCGTCTTGCAGCACGCGGGACCGCCCGCCGCCGCCCTCGGGTCGGCTCCACACGTCTTCGCGAAAGCGGGCGCCGCCGTCGACGCCTTCGATGGCGGCGGTGAGCGCGTCTTGCGCGCTGTGGATCATGTCGGTCATGGCCTGGCGGCTGGCAGCGGTCATGCGTCGTCATCGGCCGACGACGACGACGACGCAAGAGGCGCTGGAGCAAGCGCCTCGTGCGAGGTGTCGGCGATGCGTCGGCGATGTGTCGGCGATGCGTCGGCGATGTGTCGTCGGCGGCGCCTACAGGAAGCGCTTGGCCCACGTCGGCGTCGGCCGCCCGAGTCCCCGATCGGGGTCGAGCTGCGAGCCCACCAGGCCGTCGCCGCCGCGACCGAATTCCTGCACCTGGCTCTTGGCCCCCGACGACGCCGACGAATCGCCAATGGCGATGGCGTGGATGTGCGGCGTAAAGGAGTCGAAGCCGCGGCCGCGGCTCCAGGCGGCGAACCCGGCCTGGCGCAGCGACTTGACCATGTCGTCGACGGTCTTCTTCGGCAGGCTGGAGGTGTGGACGTCGAGAGCGCCGCCGCGGTCGTGGGTGCCGGCGCTGGCGCTCACCGAGCTGCTGAAGCTGCCCTGTGTGATATTGAACTGAAAGCCAGGGTGCCCGAGCTTCTTTTGCATCACGAATTCAGCCCGCTCGATCATGTTCACCGTGCGCTCGTTCATGGTCACGCCGCGGAACGGGATCGGCGAGAGGCCACCTTTGGGGGCCTGCGTGTCGAAATTCTTCAGGGTGTCGGCGACGGTGTCTTTGACGACGGGCAACTTCACCGGCGCCGTGATGCCGTTCGCTTCGCGAAAGGCGGCGCGCTTGTCGAGCTGGCTCTCGAAGCGTTTGGTGATGTCCTGGCGCTCGTCCTTCAGCTCAGGATCTTTTTTACGCAGGCCTCTCACGGCACTCAACGTCTTTTGATCGAAGACGCCATCGACCTTTCCGGTGTCGATGCCCATGGCGTGCATCTTTTTCTCGATGCCGAGGATGTCTTTGCCGGACTGGCCGAGCTGCGCCGGCTGGGCGAAGTGGTCGCCGACGAACAGCTCGTTCTTCTTCAGCGCGCCGAGGGTCTGGGGGCCGACTTCGCCGTCGACGACCAGGCCCTTCTGCTGCTGGAAGTTCTCGACCGCGGCCTTGAGAGGGGCGCCGAACTTGCCGTCGACCCGGCCGCTGAACAGCCCGGCGGCCTTGAGCCCGCGCTGCAGGGCCGAGACGTCGGGGCCACGGTCGCCAACCGTCATCCAGTCGCCCTTCATGACGGTCTTCTGCATGGCGGCGTCGTCGGCGCGAACGGCCGGGGCTTCAGTGGGGGTCACGCGGCGAATCGACATGGCAGCTCCTGGGGTCCGTGCGTCGATCACAAGTATCGGCGGCCGCGCGAGCTTGGTTGTCGGACGTCGCGCGGATGGCTCGATCCAGGGCGTCGGTCGAATGCCCGATGCCCGCCACCAGGATCAGGGCGCGACGACGCGGCCGGGGGCGCCGTTTCGCCCGGTCTGCGTGTGGCAGCTCTGGCAGTCGCCGACGACAGTCTGGTGCGTGGCCATCTCGCGGGTGCGCCCGTCGAGCGAGAGCCGCACGCGCCAAGGGGAGCGCGGCGTCACCGGGTCGCAGCTGAAGCGGAGCGGGCTGCCGTTGGCGCAGAGGCCGAAGTTGCCCGCGGCGTTGGTGGTCGCGGAGGCAAAGACGACGTCGCTGCCATCGAGGAGGTCGACGCGCACGCCGGGCACGCCGCGGCAGTCTTCTTCATCGTCGAGCGCGCCCATCACGGTGCCGGCAAACGCGAAGCGGGGCGCGTCTTCATCGCCGGAGTTGTCATGGCACTCGATGCAGGCGCGGCCGGGGTGCATGGTGAACGCTTCGTTTTCGTCATCGGGGAACTGCCACCACTGGCCGGTCGAGCACTTCTCACCGTCGGCAAACAACGGCGGCGTGGTGGCGAAGCGCGGTGGAGGCGGTCCCACGGCGAGGGGTGCGCCCGGCTCGATCACCGGGCCGACGGGTGCGCTGCCGTCGCAGATGTCGGCCGGCGCGCCACCGACGATCCAGGCCCGCACCAGCTCGATCTCGGCGGCTGACAGCGGCGCTTGTCCGAGCGGCATGCGCGAACCGTCGGCTTGCGTGCCCTCGAGCTTCTGCACGAGAAAGCTGGCGTCGGCGTCGCCGGCCACGACGAGGGTGTGGCCGGGCTGCTCGCGTGAGGCAGCCCCGACGAGGGCGGGGATCGCCGCGGCCCGCAGGTCCGGCGACGCGACGCTGCCGCCGTTGTGGCAGCCGGTGCAGCGGGCGCCGAGCAGAGCACACATGTCGTTCGGCGCAGGTTCGCCTTCGCCCTCCGCTCCATCGCCCTCGCCTTCCGCAGAGGCGGCTTCGCAGTCGACGACCGCACCGCCGTCGATCCAGGTGCGCACCAGCTCGACGAGCGCGGGGTCGAGCGTGCCGCCCAG
>JBKJNL010000526.1:0-5226 GCA_046593615.1 Myxococcota bacterium
GTCGGGCGCGCCGCGGCTCGCCAGGCCGGCTTCAGCGGGTGGGCAAAGAACGCGGCCACGATGTCTGACAGCAGCAGCTCCTGGTGCTGCTCTTCGTGGGCGATGCCGAGCTCGAGCAGCGGCCGCAGCACCCCGCGCCTGGCGTCGTCGCTGCCGGTCCACAGGCGGGCGACGGCGTCGTCGACGTCGGCGCGCCAGCGGGCCACCTCATCCAGGGTCGGACGCGACAAGAGCCCACGCTGCGGCCGCGGGTGCCGGGGACCGGCGGCCTCGTAGTAGCTGTTGAACAACACGTTCCACGACGGGCGCAACGCGGCGCTGTCGGGCGCGTGGGGGGCCAGCACAAAGGTGGCAAAGAACCAGGTGGTGTGGGCCCGGTGCCACTTGGTCGGGCTGCTGTCGGCCGAGGCCTGCAGCATCTGGTCTTCGGCGCTGAGCGGTGCCGACAGGCCCTCGGTGGCGGCCCGGGTCGAGAGAAAGCGTTGCAAAACGTCGTCGTCGCCCACGGGCCGTCTTTGCGTGCGGGGCGGGCCGGCGCAACCGACGGCGATGACGGCGACGACCGCGGCAACGGCGACCGCAACGAAGTCGGGAAAAGAATCCAGCGCCGCCGCCGGAGACGACGACGCTGGAACAGTCCTGTGTGCGTGGTGGGCCGGGCGGGATTCGAACCCGCGCACGGTCGGTTATGAGCCGAATGCTCTACCGCTGAGCTACCGGCCCGCGGCGGGTTTCCCGCGCCGGCGACGGCGACGCAACGGCGCTTGCGGCGCACCAGCCAAAAAGAAGAGAGGCACCCGATGGGGCGCCTCTCTGGTCGTGCGGATCACCGAGGGCGTCGCTCAGTGCGCAGGCGCCGGTGCGTGCCCGCCAGCGGGGACAGCGCCGTGCTCGCCAGCGTGTCCACCGGCTGCTTCGTGGTGGCCGTGCTTCTCGTAGTTGTCCTTGCCTTCGGTCTTGCCGAAGGGCTCGCCGGGCCGCATCTCGGCGGCGGCGTTGGTCTCGCGCAGGTGCTGCACCTGCTCGTCGCGCGGCAGGAAGTTGGCGCGCTGGCCGTCGACGATCTCGCGGCCCTCGGTGTCGAGCATGGTCACGACGATGAACACCGAGAGGAACACCAGCGACGTCACAAAGATGAGCAGGTTGAACTTGTTGTCCCACCAGAGGTGCATGAAGATCGCGCACACCATCGAGCCCTTGGTCAGCGCGATGACCATCGCCAGCGGCAGGTTGAACGGCCCGAGATTGATCTGAGCGGTCAACACCGTCACCACCGTCAAGAACAGCAAGGCCCCGAGCACGCCGAAATAGACGCTCTTGGGCAGGATGTGAACGTGCGGCGGCACGGCGCCGTGCGGCGGCATCCCGAGGAAGGGCGTCTCGCCCAGCATCGTGTTCTTCTCGTGGGCGTCGAGGGGCTGGTGGTGGTCGGTCATGAGAGCTCTCAATTCAAGATGCAGTAAACTTGAAGACTTCGCGTGATTCCTTGTTCAACCGGCGAGATAGAACAGCGGGAACAAGAAGATCCAGATCAAGTCGACGATGTGCCAGTAGAGGCCGCCGAGCTCGAGGGGCTGCCAGTAGTACGAGCCGAAGTGGCCCTTCTGCGTGCGCCACAAGAGCCAGCTCAAGACGATGATGCCGATGATGACGTGGGCGGCGTGCAGGCCGGTCATCAAGAAGTAGAGGCCGAAAAAGATGTGGGCCTGGTCGGGGTTCGCGAGGTCGCCGGTGAAGTGGTAGCCGGGCAGGTAGCCGTGCGCGAACTTGGCGGGCCATTCGAAGGTCCACTTGAAGAACAAGAACGCCACCGCGCACGCGATCGTGATGATCAGGTTGAGCTTGATGCCCTTGCGGTCACCGATCTGCGCCGATCGGATCGACAGCGCCACCGTCAACGAAGAGATCAGCAGGATGATGGTGTTGAGGCCACCCAGCTTCCAGTCCAACAGCTTGTGGGCCTCGTGGAAAGAGGCCGAATGAAGTGAACGGAAGATGGTGTAGGCGCAGAACAACCCACCAAACAACAGGATCTCGGTGGCCAGGAACAGCCACATCCCGAGCTTGCCGCTCTCGAGCTGCTGGTCGGGCTCGCTGAAGTGGTGCGCAAGCGGGAACTGTCCGTCGCCCGGGGCGTGCTCGGTGGGGCTCATGTTCTTTTCCACTCAGCTTTCATGAATCGAATCGGGGGGATGACGACGTCGAGCGAGGCGTCAGCTCAGGTGTCGTAGTCGTAGGCCGACGCCGGGGCGCGGGGGGTGTCGTGGAAGTTGTGCTCGATGGGCGGCGATGACGTGTGCGTCCACTCCAGGGTCTTGGCGCCCCAGGGGTTGGCCGGGGCCTTTTTGCCGGCGACCAGCGAGTGCACCAGGCAGGTGGCCGAGAGCAGCAGACCGAAGCCCAACAGGTAGGCGCCAGCGGTCGAGACCTGGTGCAGGTCCTGGAACTCGGCCAGGTAGTTGTAGTAGCGGCGCGGCATGCCACGGCTGCCTAGGAAGAACTGGGTGAAGAACGTCAGATTGAAGCCGAAGAAGATGATGACGGCGGCGACCTGACCCAGGCGCTCATTGTACATCTTGCCGGTGATCTTGGGCCACCAGTAATAGATGCCGCCGAAAAACGCGATGATCGTGCCGCCCATCATGACGTAGTGGAAGTGGGCGACGACGAAGTAGGTGTCGTGGAGGTGGACGTCGACCGACAGGGTGCCGAGGAAGATGCCCGTCAGGCCGCCGATGGTGAACAGGAACAGGAAGCTCATGGCGTAGACCATGGGCGTCTCCCACGAGACCGAGCCCTGGTACATGGTGGCGATCCAGTTGAAGACCTTCACACCAGACGGAATCGCCACGAGAAACGTCAAGAACGAAAACACCATCGAAGACAGCTCGCTCTGGCCCGACACAAACATGTGGTGGCCCCACACGATGAACGAGATGAGCGCGATGGCCAGCGACGAGAACGCGACGAAGCGGTAGCCAAAGACGCGCTTCTTGGTGAATGCCGCCATGAGGTCAGACATGATGGCCATGCCGGGCAGGATCATGATGTAGACGGCGGGGTGGCTGTAGAACCAGAAGAAGTGCTGGAAGAGCACGGGGTCGCCGCCGAGCGCCGGGTCAAAGATGCCGACCTTGATGACGCGCTCCATGATCAACAGCAGCAGCGTGATGGCCAGGACGGGCGTCGCCATGACCTGGATGATCGACGTCGCATAGATGCCCCACAGGAACAGCGGCATGCGGAACCAGCTCATGCCCGGCGGGCGGAGCTTGTGGATGGTCACGATGAAATTCATGCCGGTGAAGATCGAGCTGAACCCCAGCACGAACACGGCGGAGACCATCATGATCACCGAGCCGTCGGTGGTCGACGAGTACGGCGTGTAGAAGGTCCAGCCGGTGTCGACGCCGCCAAAGAAGATGGCCGAGACGGCCATGACGGCGCCCGTGCAGTAGATCCAGAAGCTCATCAGGTTGAGCTTCGGAAAGGCGACGTCTTTGGCGCCGAGCTGCAGCGGCACGACGAAGTTGCCGAGGGCCGCCGGCACCGACGGGATGATCACCAGGAACACCATCACGGCGCCGTGGACCGTGAAGAACTTGTTGTACATCTCGGCGTCGACGATGGTCTTCGTGTTGGTCAGCAGCTCGGTGCGCACCAGCAGGGCCGCGACGCCGCCGACAAAGAAGAAGAAGCAGACCGCCGCCAGGTACATGATGCCGAGGCGCTTGTGGTCGACGGTAAAGGCCCACGACTTCAGGATCTGCGCCGTCGTCATGCCCGGCTTTGACTGCAGATAGTTCAGCTCGTCGTGCCCATCATTCACATGATCATCGTGGGTCGTCATGGCGTGCTCCGCAGTCCGAAAAATCCGAGAGAGGTCGGGGCGCTCACTGGAGCGTCTTGATGTAGGCGACGAGCGAGTCGAGCTGCACCTGGTTCAGCTGGCCCTGGAAGGGCGGCATCGCCGCCGGGTAGCCCGCGACGACCTTGACGTTGGGCGTCAGGATCGACTCGATCAGGTAGGCGTCGTCGACCTTGACGCTGCCCTTGTCGGTGCTCTCGTCCCGGCCGTACAGGCCCTTGAAGCTCGGTCCGACCAGGCGGCTGCCGTCGAGGGAGTGGCAGGCGATGCAGCCCTTGCTCGAGAAGAGCTGCTGGCCAAGCTCGGCGCTCACGACCTTGGGCGTCTGGGTCTCGAGCCAGGCGTGCCACTCTTCTTCGGTGTCGACGATCTTGATCAGGCCCAGCATGTTGCTGTGGTCTTTGCCGCAGTACTCGGTGCAGAACAGTGGATACTCACCGGCTTCGGTGGCCTCGAACCACAATGTGGTGTAGCGGCCGGGAATGACGTCGCTCTTGATCCGAAAATTCGGCACGAAGAACGAGTGCAGAACATCGGTCGACTTCATGACGAGCTTGAATTTGTGTCCCTTGGGGAACACGAAGACGGCGCCGGGGCCGCCGACGACCAGCTTCTCGCCCTTGTGCTCGTACTCGATGTTCCACTGCCACTTCTGGCCGGTGACCTGAACTTCGGTGGCGCCGGCGGGGGCGATGAACAGATCGAGGAAGCCGCGGAAGCCGACGACGAAGACCCAGAAAAAGAAGATCAGCGGCAGCACCGACCACGAGATCTCGAGGATCTGGCTGTGGTCGACCTGGCTGATGGCCTTTTGATCCGGTGTCCTCTGCTTGTATTTCAAAGCAAAATAGAACATCGGAATCATGATCAAGATGAACGTGACGACGCAGACCCAATAGATGAGCCAGTACGGGTCGTCGACGACGTGGGCCATCGTCGATGTCGCCTTTGGCATCTGAAAGCCCTCGAGGGGCAGGTGCATCGATTGGAGCTTCTCTGTGTCCATGCGGGGCTCCCTGACTCAGACGTTCTTGTGTTGTGACGCTGCTTCTGCTTCGAGCTCCGCCTCGCGGCGTTTCTCCCGGCGGAACAACACGATCAAAAAGGCGCCCATGGCCAGCACCATCGCGATGCCGCCCAGGCGCATGACGCCCCAGACGTAGAGCGAGTACTGGCCCTCGGGGCCGAACTGGAAACACGACAACAACACGCGGTCGACGACGGTGCCGACGAGCCCCTGCCCGGACTCGACGATGGCCAGGCGCAGATCGCTGCTCTTGAACTGGATGCCCCACAGGGTGCGGGTCAGCGTGGCTTCGGTCGCCCCGGCGGCGTTGCGGCTCGCCGGAGAGATGAAA
>JBKJNL010000836.1:0-14415 GCA_046593615.1 Myxococcota bacterium
CGCCGCCGCGATCGCCGCCGCCGCCACCACCACCGAAGCCGCCGCCGCCACCGCCACCGAAGCCGCCGCCGCCGCCGCCGCCGAAGCCGCCGCGACCACCACCGCCGCCGCCGCCGCCGCCGCCGAACGCCTTGCGCTCTTCGGCTTCGTTGACGCGGAGGGCGCGACCGTCGAGGTCGGCGCCGTTCATCGACTGCACGGCCTTTGCCGCTTCTTCAGCCGAGCCCATGGTGACGAAACCGAAGCCGCGGCTGCGGCCGGTTTCGCGATCGAGGACCACTTTGGTCTCGACGACAGTTCCGTACTGCGAGAAAGCCGCCTGGAGGCCCTCATCAGTCGTGTTGAAGGAGAGGTTGCCAACATACAGACGATTGTTGCTCATGTTCCTGTTTCCTGTTTCGTTCTCAGACGGGTTCAGTGTCGGACGTTTCAGTGCTCAAACGGCTTGGGACCTGGAACCGCCAAGGAGAGCCGTGACTCCTTCGCGGGGTGCAGCCGGTTCGCTGCTTTGACACACCTGCCGGACCGTTCCGCGTCTCTGACTGTGTCGGAGAACATGAAGCGAAAACCAGAAACGATGTGGCAGTGAATTGATCGCACCCTCGCCAGGACGGCGCAAGGCCCTGTCGATTTTTCTTGTTTTTCGCGACGCGGCGCGTCTGTCGTCGTCGTCGCCACGACCCCACGAGCGCGACAGGAGAGCGAGCGTTCGGTCGCCTCGCAGGATCCGTGCTGATCAGCGCAGCAGCGCGCGCGGCGCGACCGCGACAAAGGCGGCGTCGACGTCCGCGGCCGAGGCGCCGAGCCCCTGCAGCAGCAGCACGAGCAGGGCCCCGGCCACGCGGGCGGCGCGGTGGTCGTCGTCGACGAGGCGGTCGCGCTTCTGGAAGTGCGAGACACCGTGGAACCCGGCCCACAGCGCCAGCGGAAAGCGCCGGGCCAACCCCGCGTCGGGGCGGGGACCCGTGTGGCCGGAAGCCGCGACGACGTCGTCGACGCAGCCGCCCATCAGCCCGAGGATCGCACCGACGCCCCGCTCAAGCCTCTGGGCGGCGTCGTCGTCGTAGACGGGGTCGAGGGCCGAGAGCACCTCGTCGATCAAGCGGAAGCGGGCCGGCCGCCGCCGCGCTTCGTCAAAGACGACGTCGGCCATGGCGATGAAGGGCGCCCACAGCGCCGGTCCGCGCGGCAGCGGCAGGGCGCGCGCGACGTCGCGCGCGGCCTCGAGGTCGGCGTGCAACGTCGCCAGGGCCTCGGCCTGCAACGCAGCGACGACGGCCTGGCGGCTCGGAAAGAAGCGGTAGAGGGCACCCAGCGCGGCGCCGTTGCGACGGGCCAGCTCGGCGGTGGTCAAGGCCGCGAGGCCGCCTTCTTCGACGAGGGCGAGGGCGGTGGTCAGGATCTCGTCGGTGCGCAGCGCCCGCCGTTGTGCCCGTGACGGCCGCGCTTTCGTCGTCGCCTTTGCCTTTGCCTTTGCCTTCTTCTTCGCTGTCGTCGTCGTCGCCGGCTTCAACGCCGACTTCTTCTTCTTTGCGGTCGCAGTCTGCTGCTTCTTTTTGCCGGTCATCGCGGTGTGACGTGTAGCGCTTGACGGGCAGAACCAAAAGCGTGAAAGCCTTTCACAGTTGTCAAACCCGGAGGCAGGCATGCAGTTCGACGTGGTCATTCAGGGCGGCGACGTCATCGACGGCACGGGCTGCGCGGCGCGCGTCGTCGACATCGGCGTCGTCGGCGACCGCATCGTCGCCGTCGGCAAGAGCCTGCTCTCCGCGGGGGCCTCCGCCGGCCGCGTCATCGACGCTCGCGGCAAGCTCGTGACTCCCGGCTTCGTCGACGTCCACACCCACTACGACGCCCAGGCCACGTGGGACCCCGAGATGTCGCCGTCCGGCGGGCACGGCGTCACCACCGTCGTCATGGGCAACTGCGGCGTCGGCTTCGCGCCGGTCAAGCCCGACGAGCACGAGTGGCTCATCGGCCTGATGGAAGGCGTCGAAGACATCCCCGGCGCGGCCATGACCGAGGGCATCCGCTGGGGGTGGGAGAGCTTTCCCGAGTACCTCGACGTCGTCGCCAGCCTGCCCCGCGTGCTCGACGTCGGGGCCCAGGTCGCCCACGGACCGCTGCGGGCCTACGTGATGGGCCAGCGCGGCGCGAAGAACGAGCCCGCCACCGCCGACGACGCCGGCGCCATGAAGGTCCTCGTCAAAGAGGCCCTCGCCGCCGGCGCCCTCGGCTTCTCGACGTCGCGCACATCGCTGCACCGGGCGATGGACGGCGAGCTCGTGCCCGGCACGTTGGCGTCGCAAGAAGAGCTGATGGCCCTCGGCGACGCCCTCGGCGAAGCCGGCCACGGCGTCTTCGTCGCCGCCTGCGAGCACGCCGATGTCCCCGAAGAGCTCGAGTGGCTGGCGGCGATCTCGCAGCGCACCGGCCGCCGCTGCACCGTCAACCTCAGCCAGATCGAGGCCGACCCGCAGCTCTGGCGCGCTGTGCTCGCGAAGATCGACGCGCTGCAAAACGACGGCGCACAGGTGTTCGCCCAGGTGGCGGGGCGCGCCATCGGCCTCGTCATGGGCCTCGAGCTGACGGCGCATCCGCTGCTGTTGTCGCCGACGTACCTGCAGATGCACCACGATCCGCTCGCCGCGCGGGTGCAGGCGCTGCGCGATCCGGCCGTGCGCGCCGCCGTCATCGCCGACGACGCCCTCGACCTCGGCCCCCTCGGCGAGCTGGTGCTCTCGCGTCCCGACAAGATCTGGATCATCCCGGCTCTCGCAGAGGGGGGCGCCGTCGACTACGAGCCCGAGAGCCGCCACAGCCTGCAGGCCATCGCCAACCAGCGCGGCACCACACCCCGCGCCGTCGCCCTTGACGCCTTGCTGCGCGACGACGGCAAAGGCCTGCTGTACCGGCCGCTGTTCAACTACGCCGACGACGCCCTCGACATGGTGCGCGAGGCCCACTTGAACCCCCACACGATCATGGGTCTCTCCGACGCCGGCGCCCACTGCGGCGCGATCTGCGACGGCGGCATGCCGACCTTCATGCTCAGCTTCTGGGGCCGCGATCGGCAGCGCGGCGCGGGCTTGCCCCTCGAGCACATCGTGCGCCGTCAGACCCGCGACACGGCGCGCTTCTTTGGCATGAACGACCGGGGCGTGCTGGCCCCCGGCTTCCGCGCCGACCTCAACGTCATCGACCTCGACAAGCTGGCGCTGCAGCCGCCGCGCGTCGCCTACGACCTGCCCGCCGGCGGCCGTCGCCTCCTGCAAGACGCCGTCGGCTACGACGTCACCCTGTGCCGTGGCGTCGTCACCGTCGAAGCCGACCGCTTCACCGGCGCCCGCCCCGGACAGCTCGTGCGCGGCCCGCAGGCGGCGCCGTCGACGCGCTGATCAGACCAACCGACCCACGAACCCCACGAACGCCAGGCGCAAAAATGCAAAGAGCAACCTTGCGGTTGCTCTTTGCCATTGCAGGTCATCGATCAGGGTTCAGCCCGGGAGCAACGGCAGGCGGCGCTGGCGGCGCTCGTCGTCGATGCGGCGGTGGGCGATGCCGCAGTATTCGGGGTCGCGCTCAATCCCGACCCATTTCCGGTCGAGGCGGTCGCAGGCGAGCAACGTCGAGCCGGAGCCGCCGAAGCAGTCCAGCACGCGGTCGCCGCGGTTCGTCCCCGCCAGCACCAGACGCTCCATGAGCTTCAGCGGCTTCTGCGACGGATGCTTGCCGTGAACCCGCTCGCGCTGCGGCGTCAGGGGAATCTCCCAGAAGTTCCGCATCTGCTTGCCGCCGTTGAGCCCCTTCATGTCGGCGTAATTGTAGGTCCAATTCTTCGCCTTCTTGTTGGTGTTGTTGCACAGCCACAAGATCTGCTCCGTGCTCTCGGTGAGCATGCGACAGGTGATGTTCGGTTGGGCGTTGGGTTTTGCCCAGATGATGCTGTTGATAATGCGCAAATCAAGGCGCGCAGCGATGGCGCCGATTGTGTAGATGTTGTGATAGCTGCCGAAAATGAAGATGTTGCCGTTCTCCTTGGTGACGCGGCAGACCTCCTTCAGCCAGGCGGTGGTGAAGTCTTCATATTGGTCCGGCGTGAAGCGATCCCACTCGTTCTCGATGGTCACGTGCGACGAGAACGCCCACGACAGCCCCTTGCGGTTGCTGGCGATGTTGTAGGGCGGGTCGGTGATGGTCGAGTGGAAGTACTTGTCTTCCCAGATGTTCAGTGTCTCGAGGGTATCACCCTCGTAGAGTTGGTTCGGCAGCGGTGCGACATGGGTGACACCCGGAGCGCGGGTCAGCCGCGCTTGACGCACCGGTTGAGCGACTGGCTCATAGGGGACCTGCAGGTCCAGAGGGTCGACTTCGCCGGGTTGCCAGCTCTCTTTTTTGACCGCGACCATCGCCACCATTCCTTTGTCCTTCCACGTGCCTGCAAAAGACAAGGAGGCAGCGGACCGCACGGGGTTCGTGCAGCACCGCGTGGCGCCTTGCTTCTCGATTTGTGCCGCGTCGTCGTCGACGTCGGCGTTTGTTGCTTCGTGGAGGACTATGGAGGCAGGTGGCGCCCCCACCAAGTTTTCGACAAAATTCTTGAACGCGTGCGCGGCGAATCCGCGGGAAAAAAAGAGGCCGTTGTCGTCGACAACGGCCTTGATTCGATCTCAACCCCGGCGGCTTGTGCGCGGCCCCGACCGCTTGGCCTCCGCCATCCGACTCTCCTCCCCTCTTCCGCAGCGGCCTCGATGCGCGGGGCTCGACATCGCGGCGGCCGCGCCCGCGGAAGAGGGGTCGGGGGAGATGGCTGCGGCGCGCGGGACGATCAGCGGATGTCGACGCGCGGCCCGAGCGCCAGCGGGCGACCCTGGGTGTCGACGACAAAGGCCGCCATCTCGGGGTCGCCGAGCAAGAGACGCATCGCCGCCGACAGCCCTTCGGTCTTTGAGATGCCGAGCACCGATGACATCACGCTGCCGAGCGCGCCGAGGCCGGGCAGCTCACCTTCGCGGCCGGTCATCACCGACAGCTCGAGGGGCTCGTCTTCGGAGAGCCCTGCCCGCTCGCGCGCCAGCTTGATGGCGTCGACGACGGAGCCGCTGCGGTCGACCAGCTTGCGCTCGATGGCTTCTTTGCCGGTCCAGACGCGGCCGCCGGCGATGGCCCGCAGGTCTTCCTTGGCGATGCGCGAGCCGCGGCCGGCGACGATGGCGTCGAGGAACTGCTCGTAGGTCTGGTCGACGTGCTCTTGCATGCGCGCGCGCTCGTCGGCGGTGGGGCCGCGGAACAGGTCGGGGCCAGGCCGGGCGCCCCGCTGCAGCTCGAAGCTGCGCACGCCGAGGTCAGAGGCCAGCTGGCCGGCCGAGAACAGCAACGCAAAGACGCCGATGGAGCCGGTGATGGTGTCGTCTTCGGCGAGGATCTCGTGGGCCGCGGCGGCGATGTAGTAGCCGCCCGAGGCCGCGACGTCGCCCATGGTGGCGATGACCGGCTTCTTGTCGCGGGCGAGCATCACGGCGCGCCAGATGAGGTCGGAGGCGAGGGCGTCGCCGCCGGGCGAATCGATGCGCAGCACGATGGCCTTGACCGACGAATCCTCGGCGGCCTGGTTGACGGCGTCGACGACGTCTTCGGCGCCGGCGCCGCCCTGGCTGAACAAGCCGCCACCGGCCCGCCCCATCGAGATGGCGCCGACGATGGGGATGAGGGCCACGCGCGGCGGAGCCTCCCAGCGTGAAAGCTTCTCGGTGCGGTCGAGCCACGCGCCTTCGATGAACGCTTTTTCGCCGGGGCGGCCCGACAGCGCGGCCACGAGCTCGGGCAGCTGGTCGTCGTAGGCGAGCTCGTCGACGATCTTCTTTTCGACGGCTTCGGGACCGGTGAGGCCACCGAGGTCGATGATGGCTTTGACCTCGTCGACGCCGAGGCCGCGGCCAGCGGCCACCGCCGTCGTCAGCGTCGTGTAGACGCCGTCGAGCAGCGCGTTCTCGACTTCGATCTCTTCGGCCGACGGCTCGTCGTGCGTGAACATGCGCGGCGCGCTTTTGTAGCGGCCGGCGGCGACGGCTTCGGCTTTGACGCCGATCTTGTCGAGGGTGCTGCCGACGTAGACCATCTGCGCGCGCAACCCGTCGAGGCCGAGGCCCCCGGTCGGCGTCATCCACACCTTGTCGGCGGCCGAGGCGACGAACACGTCGATGTCGTCGCCGCCGTCGAGGTGGACGGCGACGGTCTTGCCGTTGGCCCGCAGCTTCAAGATGGCCGCGCGCAGCTCGGTGGCCCGGCCCCAACCCAGCTGCAAGCCCTGCAGCCGCAGCACCAGGCCGTCGACGGAGTCGTCGTCGGCGAGGTTGTCGAGAGCAGCGAGCACCCACATCGACGACGGCTCTTCGTCGAACAGCTGCTGAACGACGCTGCGGCCCTCGCGCAACGGCACGCCATCACCGGTCAGCGTCAGGCCGACCCAGCGGCCGCCCGGCGACAACAACGACTCCCACGCCGTGCTCGAGAAGCGCGAGCGCGCGCCGGCGATGCCGGTCACCGTGCCGGTGCCGAGGCCCGACGCGCCGCCGAGCAGGGTCATGCCGATGTTCTCGAGGTCGAGCTGCACAGCAGCGCTGGCCTCGACGCCGATGGGCACGGCCGCCGAGGCGTTGAGGTTCTGCAGCTGCGCGCCGGCGACGATGACGGCGCCGCCGAGGTCGAGCCGCGCCGACAGCGCGGGGTCGAAGCCGCCGTTGACAAAGGCCGACGTGAGGTCGCCCGAGGCCGGGCGGAAGCGGGCGTCGACGCCGACGGTCAACATCTCGCCCAGCGGCCGCACCGACACGCCGCCGCGCACCGCCGCGCCGGCCTTTGCGCCCAGCTGTTCGGCCACCAGGCCAAAGGCGATGAAGCGCGCGGGGCGCAGCTGGAAGCCCAGGTCGCCGTAGACGTCGCTGCTGCCGGCGCCGAGGGCCCGCACGCCGTGCACCGTCGCGCCCACCGAGAGGGCGTGGTCGAGCGCCACCGCCGAGCCCAACGACGCCCGCAACCGCGGCGCCGCCGCCGACGACGGCAGCTCGAGACCGAGGCCGCCGGCCAGGATGCCGAACGGACCGCCGACGACGGCCTCCATGTCGCCGACGTGGCCGAAGTCGAGGTCGTCGCCCGGTGCGGGCGCGATGCGCGTCTGCCAGCCCGACTGCAGCTCGAGCCCTTCGACCCAGGCCAGGCCGGCGGGGTTGACCATCAGCGCCGTGGCGTCGTCGACCGCGGCGGATTGCGAGTTCGGCAACACCTGCCCGGCGTGCGGATCGACCAGCCCCTGGGCCCGCCCGCTGCCGGCTCCCAGGAGGCCGACCACAACGAGTGCCAGACGGAGGGCGACGACGGCGACGTTTGGGGGGGCGAAGCGCATGGGCGCCGTTGTCCCGACTTGCTGCCCCGCGGTCAAGCAGCCCGTCAGCAGCCAGTCAGGCAGCCAGTCGAGCAGCCCGCTCAAGCGCGCTGCGGATCGCCGACGACAGGATCGATCAGCCGCCGGCTTTGGCGGCGAAGCGGAACTTGGTGAAGCCGGCCTCGCCGCAGGTGCGCATGACCTTGGCGAGGGTGGCGTACGGCAGGCGCTTGTCGGCCTGGATCAAGACCACCGGCACCTTGCTGTCGTCGTCGTTGACGGCGCCGGGCTGGGCACCTTTGCGGATGAGGTCTTGAAACCGCTCGGTGAGGTGCGTGTAGAGCGGGACGATCCGGTTCTCGCGTTTCTGGTCGAGCAGGCCGCCGTCGAACAAGCCGGCCTTCATCTTGACGATCTCCTTTTCGTTGACCGAGATCGAGTTGAGGCTGACGACGATCGAGACCAGGTCGCCGGCCTCGGCGGTCGACGCGTTCGACGCCGGCAGCTCGACGTCTTTGCCGGCGGTCAGGCGGTCTTCCTGCACCGAGTTGGCGATGATCATGAAGAACAGCAGGTTGGCGTTGATGTCGATGAGCGGCGCGAGGTTCAGCGGCATCACCTTGATGCCGCGCGGCCGCTTCTTCTTCTTTTTCAGCTCGTCGTCGCTCACGGCGTGCCGCCCGTGCCCGGCGAGCCTGGAGCGGGTGCAACATCGTCGTCGGTGACGAGCTCGGACAGCACCGGCCGCGTGAACAGCGGCACCTTCTTTTTCGAGTCGAGGATCGAGACCATCTCGCGGCTGGCGTCCATGGTCTTGACGATCTCTTCGAAGACCGTGCCCTGCTGGGGGAAGATCAAGATGTTCTTCGCTTCAGGGGCTTTTCGCTTGATGTCCCACAGCTCGGCTGTCAGCGTTTTGCTGTCCAATGAACCATCGGACTTGCGCGGGATGTCTTTGGTGACCGCGAGCGTGCCGAAGCTGCGGTCGGCGGGGTCGCCGCTGGCCTTGAGCGCGTAGCCCTCGGTCTTGATTTCGACGCTGACGTCGACGGCCTTGCCGGTCGAGACCGGGCCGGTCGACAGCGCCGGCACCGCGGCGTTCAAGGTCTTCAGCTGCAGGAACGTGACGGTCGCCAACAGGAAGAATAACATATTGGAAAGGACGTCGACGAGCGCCGCAAGATCGACTTCTCTTTCCTCATGCCGACGTTTTCTCACCATCGTACAAATCCCTGTTCAGCGCCGCTCAAAACCAGATCAGCGCCCCGACGGGGCGCCGGTCTGGGCGCGGTGGCGGGCGTCGCGGGCGGCCTGGCTGATGTGGCTGGCGATGGTCAGGCTCACCTCTTCCATCTGGTCGACGAGGCGCTCTTGCCGGTAGCCGAACAGCGTCGCGAAAAAGGTGCCGGGGATGGCGACGATGAGGCCGATGGCGGTGGCGTTCATGGCCACCGAGATGCCGCGGGCCAGGATCTCTTGCTTGGCGCCGGAGTCGCTGACGCCGAGGCCGGCGAACGCTTCGATCATGCCGAACACGGTGCCGACCAGGCCGAGCAGCGTGCCGAGGTTGCCGAGCATGGCGAGGAACGCCGTGAACCCTTGCAGGCGAGGCATGGCTTCGAGGGCGGCGACTTCCATCGCCCGCACCAGGTCTTTGTCGCCGGCGTTGGCCTTCATCAAGCCCGCGCGCGCCACCTTGCAGACGGGGTGGCCCGGGCTGATCGAGGCGATGCGCAGGGCCTTGTTGAGGTCCATCTCGACGAGGGCGGCCTCGAGCGCTTTCTTGAACGGACCCACGCGCAGCCGGAAGCTGACGAAGAGCGTGAAGAAGCGCTCGAGCGTGATCATGATGACGAGGACCAGCGAGAACACCGCCAGCAGGATGATCGGGTGCTCTTTGATGGCATCAAGCATTGCGTCTCAGGCTCCTGCAAGGCCCGCGTCAGCGGGCGACCTATCGTGCGCGCGCAGCGAAGCGCGACCTCTCCGACGACGACACCCGCCATCGGCGCCGCGAACCTAGCACAGCTTTTTCACCGCACGATGGTCTCGCCGTGCGCCGCGCGGGCTGCTTCAGGCGGACGGCGCCGGCGCTTCGACTTCGACGACGACGCCTTCGATCTTTCGATAGCGGCGCGGCTGGGGCTCGAGAAAATAGCTGCGCGTGATCTTCGGCGGCTGGTGCGTGAACTCGACCTTCTGCGGCGTGAACGATCCCTCGAGAAACAGCGGCAGCACGCCGCCCGTCAGGTGCAGCTCGAGGCGCGCCGTGACCTCGCCGTCGAGCTTGGCAGCGATGGGCTCGGGGAACCCCAGGCCCACCAGCGCCTTGACCCCGTGATCACGCCGCGTGAGCCGCAGGGTGCGGCCGACCAACAGCCCCGACAGCTCCTGGTGCCCACCCGGCACATCACGGCGCCCGGTGACGAGCGGACCGAGCTGACCAAGCGTGATGCGCTCTGGCTTCACGCCGTTGTCGCGCTCGCTGGTGGTCAGCTCGCGCTCCCACGTTCCGCTCACGCGAAACAGGATCGTCGACAGCAGCCACAAGACAAAGACGCCGCCGATGACGGCGACGACGATGGGTTGCATTACTCGGCGCCAGCAGCGGCCGTGCCGCGGCCTTCGCAGGCATCGGCGCCGGCGCCGTCGGCCCCTTCGCCCTTCGCGCGCACACGCACGCGCTCACCGGCGGAGGGTCGGGCGTTGCCGCAGAAGCGGACCGTGAGGCCGTCTTCTTCGAGCACCCAGCCGTTGCCGGTGCCGCAGACGACGTCGTTGATGCGGCCGATGGTTGCGAATTCGTCGCCGCCGGCGGGGGCCTTTTCGACGAAGATCAGCGACGGGTTGGCGGGCTTCTCCGCGAGCTTCACGAAGTCGACGTCGGCGATGAACACCGCGATCTTGATCATGGTCTGGCCGAAGCTGTCGACGCAGATGGTGTCTTTCAGGCCGTTCATCTCGTCGGCGAGCGCGAAGTAGCGGCTGCCGGGATCGGCGAAGCAGCAGGGGATGTCGCAGCTCGCCCCTGCGGCGCCGTCGCAACCTCGAGCGAGGCGGGTGGCAGGGTCGACGGGATCTTCGGAGCAGTTTTCGCGGCCGCCTGTGTTGTTGGAGTTGCCGCCTGATTGGAAACAGCCGCCGACGGGGACCTGGGCGTTGGCCGGGTCAAAGATGCAGCCGGCGGCCTCGACCGCGGCGCCGTCAGCGGGCGGCACGCCGCCGGCAATGACGGCGACGGACACATCGGCGGCGTTGGGCTTCAAGGTCTTCAGGAATGAAGAATACTTTTGGACCGGGCTCAAGAAATCGACGTGCTCGTAACAGCTCCTCGCCGGGTAGGAGAAAAAGTGATCGCCGAACTCGCCACAGACCTCGTCGGTCAGCTCCGAACGGCCAGGCACGCAGGTGTCGCCGTCCGCGCACGGAAAGACATCGCAGCCGTTGGGGTCGTCGCAGGCTGCGCCGATGCCGGGAAAGGCACCGACGTCGTCGCGCCTGCTGCAGTCCTCTTCGTCGGTCAGGAAGATGACGATGAGCTTCGCGTCGGGGCGCAAGAATTGATTGAGGTCGTCTTCGCAGCCCGCGCTGCGGGCGGCAGAGGTGTCGAGGAAATCCACTGCAGCATCGAGCCCACGCTCGGTCGCGGATCCAAAAATACGGATGTTGTTCAGTGTATCAATGAAGCGCTGGCCAATCTCATCGTTGGTGGTGTCGGCGTCGTCGAGGTCACCGCGGGCGATGACCTTGAGCGCTGTGCCTGGCGGGCCATTGGGCTGCAGGCAGCCATGCTGGGGACGCCGACCCCAGGCGATGCCATCGAACGTGCCGCACTCAGGCTGTCCAGCGCCCGGCTGACCCGCGGCGCAGAACAGGCCGGCTTGCGAGGCGGCGACGCGGTTGTCGCACAGGCCGACGTCGGTGGTGATGACGCCGATGCGGAAGTCGTTCTCAAAGGCGGCCAGCACCTGGATGAAGCCGCAGCTGCTCAGCTCTCCGGCGAGCTGCTCGGGCGTGGGGTTGGCGAAATCGCAGACCGCGGGTGGGTCGGCGTCTTTGCACCGTGCGAAATCTTTGAGGTCGTTCTTGCCGATCGGGCAGCTGCCGCTCTCGTTCAAGAACGCCTGGGCGAGGCGCGTCTGCTCCTCCTGCATCGAGGCCGAGTTGTCGACGACGATGAGGATGTCGGCGGCTTTTTCGGCGGGGATGTCGACGTCGTTGGCGATGGTCTGATCGCAGGTCGGCACGACCTGCTCAAAGACGCGTCGGTTGCAGAAGGCGTTGCAGCCCGCGACGAACGCCAGCGCCAAAATGAGAGGGATTGCTCGACGCATGCGGCCTCCGTTCAGGGTCAACCCCTTCGCCTATAGCAGACTCGGCTGACGTCGACGAAAACCCCAACGCCGGGTGCGCCGAGGGCTGGACGCGGGCGCGGCCGGCGGCTACGGGGCGCCATGGCCCGCAGCGCTGCACGTCGTCACCTCCACTGCGGCAGCCCCGATCTCGAGGACGTGCTGGTCGCCGAGCTCAAGCGGCACACGCTCGACGTCAAGCCGCAGGGGCTCGGACTGGTCATGGCCGGCGTCGTCGTCGACGCCGTCTTTGCGCGCCAGGTGCTGGTCGATGCCCGACTGGTGACGGCAAAGACGCCGGCCGACCTGCCCCAGGCGCTGCTCGAGCTCGACGACGGCATCTCGCTCGATGCGGCGCGCATCGACGTCAGCGCACCCGACGTGTCGCGGGTCGGCAGCAAGACCAAAGAACTGCACCCGCTCGCCGAAGCCGCCGCCCGCCTGACCGACACGCTGCAGAAAAAAACCGCCGGCCGACGGGCGCAGGGAAAGCTCGGGCCGTCGACCCCGCACCGCATGCGCGCGCTGCTGGTGACGCCGTCGCAGGCCTGGGTCAGCGTCGTCGTCAACGCCGACGATCGCCTCACCGAACGCGGGGGCACCGTTGACGCGTTGACCGCGTGGCCGTCGCCGTTTCCGCTCGGCCGCGCGGTGTCCGAGACCGCAAAAGATGCGCCGTCGTCGGCCCACCGCAAGCTCGACGAGGCCTTTGCCTGGCTCGGCGCGTCGCCGGGTGCGGGCGACGTCGTCGTCGACCTCGGCGCAGCGCCCGGCGGCTGGACCCGCGTGCTGCGCGATCGCGGCGCCCGCGTCGTCGCCGTCGACCGCGCCGACCTCGACCCGGCCCTGCTGCGCGATCCGCTCGTGACCCACCTGAAGAAAGACGCCCTCGCCATCGACCTCGCCGCGCACCAGCCGTCGTTCGTCGTCTGCGACGTCATCTGGGAGCCCGCCCACAGCCTCACCATCGTCGAGCGCGCGCTCAAGGTCCCCGGCCTGCGCGGGCTGGTGGTGACGCTCAAGCTGCGTCGGCCGGTCGACCTCGACGTGCTCGATCGCGCCGTCGACCTCGCCACCCAGAGCGCGGGCTTCGCCGGACGCGTGAAGCACCTCGTGGCCAACAAGCTCGAGGTCACCCTGCTGATGCGCGGCCGCGGTTAGCGAGCGCGGGGCAGGCTCCGGTCGCGTCGACGACGACGGAGCACCAGCAGCCCGGCCAGCCCGAGCGTGGCTGGCGAGCCGGTGCAGCACGACGACGGCGGGTCGCCTTCGCCCTCGCCTTCGCCTTCGCCTTCGTTGGCTGCTTCGCCTTCGCCCTCGACGCCGCCTTCTCCCTCGCCTTCGCCGGCGCTGACGGTGCACAGCGGGTTGGCGGCGCAGTCGGGGTCTTCGCAGTCGGTGCCGTCGCCGAAGTCGTTGTCGACGCCGTCGCCGCAGAACAGCTCGACGAAGCTGGCGCAGGCGTCGCGGCCTGGCGTTCCGGCGGGGCACACTTGATAGTGGATGTCTTGGAAGTTGACCTCTTCGGTCCACACCGTTCCGTCGGTCGAACGCAGGAACAAAGAGGTGTTCAGGCCCACCTGCCGGTCGCAGCCGTAGAGGGCGTCACCGACGACGAACACGCAGTCGGCAGGGCCGTCGGCGACGAGGCCGAAGCCTGGCGGGCTGTCGTCGGCGCGGTAGAGGTCGCCGCGCGTGCCGCTGGTCGACAGCACGTAGAGGTCGCCGCCAAAGAACACGGCCTGCCGAATTTCGCGGGGCGCCTGTCCGATGCGCTGCGCGGTCGCGTTGACGCCGTCGAACGAGCCGCGGTCGACGAAGCCATGGGGGGTCGGGTCGGCGCCTTCGACAGCCTGCCCGCCCAGCAGCAAATCGTGGCCGTCGAACAAGAGGGCGTGCACGACGAGGTAGCTGACGACGACGTCGGAGGCGTCGACAAAGGTGGCGCCGGCGTCGTCGGAGAGCAAAAGTCGCGTGTTTGATTGACCATCGTTGCCCGTGGCGGCGATGAGTTCACCATCCAACGAAACCGTCACGTTGAAAAAGGCACCCGGGCGCGGCGCCATCAAGGGCGAAAACGTGAGTCCGCCATCGGTGGACTCCCACAGGCCGTTGTCGGCGTTGCTGGTCGACGTGCCGATGACGATGTGGTCGGCGTCGGCGGGGTCGAAGTACGAGGCGCTGGCGAACTCGCCGCTCAATACGTTGTCGATGACGTCGTAGGTGCAGCCGCCGTCGGTGGTGCGCGACAGGCCGCCGATGCCGCCGAGCAACACGCCGCGCGGACCCTGGTCGACGGCAAAGGTGACGACGGGGCCAAAGGCCTCTTCGCAGACGCGCTGCCAGCCGCCGTCGCCGTCGCCTTGCACGAGGCCCCACGATGTGCCGCCGCCGACGACGGCGCCGTCTTGCACGAACGGAAACTTGCCGAACTGGTCTTGCCCGACGTGGGCCGACACCAGACCGATGACGAGGAGCGGGGTGAACATCGGCGGCGATCGTAACGCTGCGTCGTCGATCTGCCATCCTCGCGCGGGATGATCACGGCTCTGCTCTTGTGCCTCGCGCCGCTGGCGCTCGCGCTGCCTGGCGCCCTGCCCGGCGCCCCGCCGGCGGGCCTGCCAGACGACGCCGTCGTCGCCCTGATCATGGTCGACCGCTTCGCCGATGGCGCCACCGACA
>JBKJNL010000894.1:0-6277 GCA_046593615.1 Myxococcota bacterium
GAGGCCGAGGCCGGCGCCGCCTTCTTTTTCGTCGACCTGATCGGTGCCGGCCCGCAAACACTTGCCGAGGTAGCCGACGATCGTCGACGGGGCGAGCGAGCCGAACGGGTCGGCCACCAGCAGACCGACCTGCGTGCCGGCGACCACCAGCTCGGCTTCGATCTGCTGGCCCGCGGGCAGCTCGACCTCTTGCGAGCGGTGGCGCACGGCGAAGGGTCGGGCCCCACTCTCGTCGGTGGGCGCGTTGAAAAAGGCGTTGGTCAAGAGCTCATCGGCGGCCAGCCGCAGCTGCTCGACGAAGCGCCGCTGCACATTGCCGGCCTCGAGGGTGGCGACGATCCGCTCGAGCACGGCGTGCCGCTCTGACGACGTCTGCAGGGCCATGCGCCAACGGACGGCGTCTGGCGCGAAGTAACGCCCGAGTCCAAACACGTCGCCCGAGAGGATCTTCCCAAAGGTGATGCGCAGGTCTTCGACGCGCAGCCCGCGGTCGCAGGCGACGATGTTCATCAAGTGCTCCTGGCCGAACATCGCGGCGAACGCACGACGATCCCACGTCGCCGTCAACAACAGCATCCGCCCGGCGCTGCGCTCGGCTTCGTAGCGCGCGAGAAACGCGGCCCGCTCGGCGATGCTCAGGCGATCGTAGTTGGCGACGATCAACGACCACGGCTTCTGCGGCGCCTCGTCGAGGGTGGCGACGGCGTCGACGGTGACGGCCATGCCCAGCAATGCGTCGAGCACCTGCGCGCGCCCGGCCGCGTCGGGGTCGATGACCAGCACGCTGCCGACGGACGAGAGCGGCCCCGGAGCAGAAGCAGCATCGGTCATTTCTCGCTGCTCCCGATGGGCTTCTGCACCGTGGCGATGTCGGTGTTGCTTTCGTGGTCACTGCCGCTGCGCGAAGGCGTCAGCCCCGGCGTTGGCATCGACACGCCCGGGTTGTCGATGGACCCGAGCGACTTCAACCAGCGCGCGAAGTCGGAGATGGCCGAGGGCTTGCCGTACGAAAGGATGAAGCGCTCGAGATCCTGGCGCAGGACGTCGGCGCTGGCGTAGCGGCCGCCGCGATCGCGGTTCAGGGCCTGCATGACAATCGCGCTCAGCAACAGCGGGATCTCGGGGCGCAGTCGATCGGGCGGGATCACCGGCGCCTTCAACACCGCCTGCACCGACAGGTACTCGGTCTCCCGCCGGAACAGCTGGGTCTGGGTGAGCATCTCGTAGAGCACGATGCCCGTGGAGAACACGTCGACCTGGGCGTCGATGGCGCCGAGGTTGCCGTCGATCTGCTCGGGCGCCATGTAGATGATCTTGCCCTTGAGCGCGCCGGTCTGGGTGCGCGGCGCGGTGGCGATCACGCGGGCGACGCCGAAGTCGGTGATCTTGACGGCGCCGTCGGTCGAGATGAGCACGTTGTGCGGCGACACATCGCGGTGCACGACCGACAGCTCATCGCCCTTGTCGTCGACGAGGATGTGGGCCGCGTGCAGGCCGGCGGCGACGTCGGCGATGACCCGACAGGCCAGCTCGATGGGCATGCGCTGCCCCGTGCGCCGCAGGAACGAGAGGATCTTGCTCAGGTCCCAGCCGCGCACGTACTCCATGGCAATGAAGTAGTGGCCGGCGTCTTCGCCGAGGTCGAAGATCTGCACGACGTTGGGGTGGTTGATGCGCGCCGCGATGCGGGCCTCGTTGAGGAACATCTCCACGAAGTCGGCACTGCTGGCGTAGCCGGGCAGGATGCGCTTGACGATCAGGCGCTTGACGAAGCCCGCCGGGCCGCGCTGCTCGGCGAGGAACACCTCGGCCATGCCGCCGGCGCCCACGCGGTTGACGATGGTGAAGCGCGACGTTTTGGAGTCGCTGCGCTCGACGCTCACCTTTGTGATCGGACGGCCATGGGCGGTGCGGGCCTCGCGCTGCTCGAACAGGAACAAGCGCACCGCGGGCGGCACCTCGTCGGCGTTGGCCGCCAGCGCCTTCATGCGCGCCCGGCCTGCGGCGTCGGTGGCGTGCACCGCCGGCCCCCCGCACGTCGAGCAGACCGTGGACTGACCCAGGCTCGAGTCGATGTCGTCGAGGTCGTCGATCAGGCCTTCGCTGACCGCGCCGTCTCCACCAACGCCGCTGGCTGCTCCGCACTTCACGCAGATGACCGGCGCGACGAAGTCGATGATGCGGCCCCGGGCCTTTGCCAGGAACGGTGCAGCGGCGGGGTCATCGAGCCAACCTGCGCGCACGCCGACCAGCCAGACGTCGGCCTTTGCGGCCTCAGGCCCGAAGAGGGGCTCGAGCTTGGCAAGGGCGCCGGGCGCCACCAGCTCGATGCCCTGCAGGTTGACGACGAGGTGGCCTTCGATGCCGTCGAGAGTGCGCTTGAGGCGGGCCCGCCCGTCGAGGCTGCCCGAGAACCACAGGGCGGTGACGCTCTTCGACACCTCTTTCTGCACGACCAGGCTCGGCGGCGCGGCTTCGCCGCTGATGAGCAGTCGCGCGACCTCGGGCACCTTTGGCGGCGGGCGTGAGGCCACGAACGAGAAATACGACGACGGCGAGTCGTCGAATTCGGCGACGGCCCCGCACTTGGGGCACAGCAGGTCGGGCGGCTCGCCCAGCTTCACGCGGTCGTGGTCGGTGCGCAGATCGAGCACAGACTCGAACTCGGTGTCGCAGGCCTCGCAGATGTAGGGGAGGTAGATGCTGACGACGTCGGCGTTGCCGGCGAAGCCCTGGACCATGTTGAGCTGCGAGACGATGGCCGGCCGGCAGTTCACCAGGAACAGCGATCCGGCTACGGGCCCCGACACCGCGCGGATCCACTCGCGCACCCCGAATGAGGTGACGCGCTTGACGTCGTCGAGGTCCAACACCGTCACGCCGGGACGCTCGAGGTCGTCGGCCAGGTCGAGGTCCTGATCGATCTCCCCGCCGAGGGCGAGGCGCTGGCCGCCATCGGTGCGGCTCCGCTCTTTCTTGATGAGCGCCATGATGAAGTCACCCTACCCGCTCGGGGCCACTGGCAACAGAAATGGCACGAGGTCCAGGTGACAAATCCTGGCACCCCTCACCGTGACGTTCCGGCGAGTCAGTGCAGCGCTCCCGAGCGATGGGCCCGCGGGTGGGGGCGCCGGCCGAACCGCGGCGCTGCCGCCCGCGGGGCGCGCTGCCGCCCGCGGGGCGCGCGAGGCACGTTTGCGGGGCTCCTCATCGAACGCCCCGCGGGGTCTTTGAGCTGCGGCGGCGCTGGCGCTCACCGCGATCCGGCCAGCAATCGGTGGGTCCAGTAGCCTGTGCTCGTGCAGCAGTTCGAGATGGGTCGCGACGACCTCGAGATAGCCCCGCGCGTCATCGACGGCGACACCGTCTACTTCGTCGGCGACCCGATCAAGCACGACTACCACCGGCTCGATGTCCTGCAGTACGAGATCTTCAAGCGCCTCGACGGCAAGACCAGCCTCGAAGCCATCTCGGCCTGGCTGCTGGCCGAGCACGAGATCGAAGCCCCGCCCGAGGCGCTGGCCGAGTTCATCGGCAACCTGCGCGGCCTCAACCTGCTCGACCTCCCCGCCGACTACGACGACGACATCGTCCGCGGCCGCGAAGTGGCGGCGCGCATCCACGCCCAGCTCGAGCGCGACGGCGTCGTCTATGGCGTGCGCGGCCCCGAGGCGAAAACGCAGGACCAGCCCGGCGGTCGCCGCTCGGCCGAAGCCGCGCTGCTCGAGGGTCCAGCCGACCTCCCCGAGCGCCGTCGGCCGACCGCGCAGGCCCAGGAAGAGCGCGCGCTGTTCGATCAAGCCATCGTGCACCTGCGCAAGGGCCGCGTGCAGGCCTGTGGCCATTGCCTGCGCCGGGTGCTGCAGCGCTCGCCGAGAAACGCCCGCGCCCGCTACCTGCTGCACGCGATCTTTGCCGAGTACCTGGGCAAGCCCAAAGACGTCGACAGCATCTTTTTCTGGCGCATCCCGATCACGAACCCCGACCGTTGGCTGGGGAGCCTCGACAAGATGGTCGGCTGGGCCTTGTTCCGGCCGGCGACCCTGGTGCTGTTGTCCGTGTACGTCGCGGTCGCGCTGGTGGCGTTGGCCTCTGACTTCGAGCGCTTCTCCGTCGACCTCAAGCACTTCCTGACCTTCCGCTGGTTCGACGACGCCGTCTTCTTTCCGGTGCTGTTCTGGACCGTGGGCCCGTTCCTCATCTTTGTGCACGAGGTAGCCCACGGGCTCACCTGCCGGCACTACGGGGGACGGGTGCGCGAGATGGGCATCCTCGTCGCGTACCTGTCGGCGACGGCCTACTGCGACATCTCGTCGACGTATCTGCTCGAGAGCCGCTGGCAGCGGGCGCTGACCTGCTTCGCGGGCACCCTCTGGCACATCTTTGCCTGGGCCACCTTTGTGTTCCTCTACCACCTGACCGACTCGACGTCGTACGTCGGGTTGCTGTCGGTGGTCAGCGTCCCGATCCTGCTCTTGACCATCTTTGGCGGCTGCAACCCGCTGCTGCGCACCGACGGCTACTTCGCGCTCACGGAGATCCTCAACTACCCGAACCTCAACGTCGACGCCGTCGACTACGTCAAGCGACGGGCCCGCGAGCTGGTGCTGGGCGTGCCGCAGGAGATCCCCGACGAGTACCGGCCCCACGCCCGCATGTTCACCGTCTACGTCGTCGGCTCGACCATCAGCATCGCGGCCGTGATCTACGGCGTGCTCACCAACCTGCTCGGCTACCTGATCTCGTACCTGCACACCTTTGGCGTTTTTCTCGCGCTGTTCGTGCTGTGGTTCACCGTGGGTCAGCGCGTCGTCAAGGCCGCCCGCGTCGTCTGGGGCATGCGCCGGGAGCTGTGGGGCTCGCGCCGTCCACGGGCCGTCGTCGTCGCCAGCGCCGTCGCCGTCGTCGCCCTGTTGCTGACGCCGTGGCGGGTGACCATCGAGGGGCCGGCGCGGCTGCGCCCCGCCATCAGCGTGGTTCGCAGCCCGCAAGAAGGGCGCATCGACCGCGTGCTGGTGCGCGACGGCCAGCGCGTCGTGAAGGGCGAGACGCTCGCGGCGCTCGAAACCCCCCAGCTCGACGCCGCGGTGTTGCGCGCCGAGGCCGACCTGATCGCCGCCGAGCTCGACCTCGCCGGACTGCAAGCCGGACGGCGCAGCGAAGAGCTCGCCATCGCCCGGGCCGCCGTCGACGCCGCCGCCGACGAATTGGCCAACGCCGCGCGCCGCATGCGGCTCACCGAACGCAGCCGCGGCGCCGTCGGCGATGTCGAAGCCATCGATCGCGAGCGCGCCGAACGGGCCGCGGCCCAGACCCGCTTTGCCATCGCCACCCGCGAGCTCGAGACCCTGCAGGCCGGTCCCCAGGGCGACGAGGTGCTGTCGGCCAGCGCGCGCCTGAAGAGCCTGAAGGCCCAGCTCGACGACGCCCGCGTCCACCGCGCGCGCGCCGTGCTCACGAGCCCCGGCGACGGCGTCGTCTCCGTCGTCTCCGGCCCGATCGCCACCGACCAAGACCAGAGCGACCGCGCCAGCGACCGCGCCGCCGTCGTCGACCCCGACGATGCCGTCGAACACGGCACCGACCGGGCCCCGGCGATCGCGCTGCTCGTCGGCCGCCGCGTCGTCGCCGGCGAGCCGCTCTTCGAGGTGCGCGAGCGCGGCCAGGACGTTCTCGAGCTGCGCCTGCCGACCGCCGAACCGGTGGGCCTCATCCGCGAAGGCACCGTGGTCGAAGGTCGGTTCTTTGGCATGCCGGCGGTGGCGGTCACCGGTCAGGTGAAGTCCATTGGCCAGGCCGTCGAGCGCGACGAAGAGGGCACCTACGTGCGCGTCGACGTCAGCCTCGATCCGGCGTTGCAGGAGCTCGCCCTGCCCGCCGGCCTGGCCGGCACCGCGCGCATCCTCGAGGGCCGTCGAACCCTGATCGCCTACGCCTGGCTGCGCCTGGTGCGCCTGGTCGAGATCGACATCGCCGCCCTGCTGTGAAGCGCTGCGAGGCCCCAGCGGCTCTCACCACCAGGGGCCCTCACTCCAGCGGCCCGCCGAAGCCTTCGGCGTCGTAGCGGCCCACGACGGCGCGCGTGATCTCGATGAGATCGATCTGCCGACGCAACCCGAGCCGCGCCAGCTCTTGCGCCGCGGCGTCTTCGCCGCCGAGCCCCGCGGCGCGGTCCTGCAGCACGCTCGCCTGGCGCAACAACCGCGCGCCCAGGCCGAGCTCGACGCCATCGACGATGCGCGAGGTCGCCCGGTACGGCGTCGATGTCGACATCGTC
>JBKJNL010000174.1:0-3447 GCA_046593615.1 Myxococcota bacterium
CCGCCGGGGATCGGCAAGACGCGCCTGGTGCGCGGGGTCGAGGTGCCGCTCAAGCAGAAGAACGTCGACTTCGTCTGGGGCCGCTGCGTCGAGCAGGGCGCCCCCTACGCGCCCTACGTCGAGATCCTCGACACCCTCGTCACCGAGGTCGGCGGCCGCCCACCCGAAGAGCTGCGGCGCCTGCTCGGCGAAGAAGCGCGCGTGCTCGCCCGCTATGTGCCGGCCCTCGAGCGCCTGGAGCAGGCGGTGCGGCCGCGGCCGGCGCCGGCCCTCGAGCCCCAGGGCGAGCGCCTGCGCTTCTTGTCGGCGGTGACGGCGTTCCTCGGGCGCATGAGCGCGTTGACGCCGCGGGTGCTGGTCATCGACGACCTGCACCTCGCCGACGAGCTGTCGCTGTCGCTCACGCGCCACCTGTCTGAGACCCTGGCCCGCGCCGACGGCGAGCAGTCGATGCAGCGCGGGGCGCCCGTGGGCCTCGCCTTGACCCTCGACCCCGCGCACGAGCGGGCCCGTGAGGTCGCCCCGTTGCTGGCGCGCCTCACGGCGGTCGGCTCGGGCGGGTCGAGCGAGGCGGCGTCGTTGACGCTGACGCCGCTGTCGTCGGCGGAGGTGCGAGAATTCCTGGCCAGCATGATCGGCGGCGGCGAGGTCGCCGCGGCCCTGGCCGAGTACCTCCACGGTGAGACCGGCGGCGTTCCCGGCGCCGTCGAGAGCCGCATCCGCGCCTGGGCCGAGAGCGGCGAGCTGCGCCGCAAAGGCCGGCAGTGGGTGTTCGTCAAGAAGCCCGGCGCCGGGCTGCCGGGCGAGCAGCCGCAGAGCAGCCCCAAGCTCGTCGAGGTGCGCGCGGCGACGCGTTGGGACATTCCGATCCCCGACTTCCAGGAGAACACCCACCAGAAGCGCGTGGCGCGCCTGTCGACGGTGGCCAAGGACGTCGCCGAGCGCCTGGCGATCATCGGCGAGCGCTTCAGCGGCTCTCTCGCCGAGCGGGTGGCGCTGCGCCCCGAAGACGAGCTGCTCGACGCCCTCGACGAGCTGATCAAGCGCTCGATCCTGAGCGAAGACAAAGAAGACGGCTCGTACCGCTTCGACGACGCCGACGACCGCAAGGCTCTGCTCTCGGGCATCAAGCTCGAGAAGCGCCAGCAGCTGCACCTGCTGTCGGCCCGCGCCGTCGAAGAAGACGCCCGTCGACGTCGCCGGGCGGTGAATCCCGAAGAGCTGGCGAACCACTATCTCGAGGCCGGCGAGCCCATCCTGGCCATCGACCAGATGATGAGCGCGGCCCGCATCGCGCTGGGCGCCTCGGCCACGCAGACCGCCGCCCAGCGCGTGCGCGAGGCCCAGGAGCTGCTGGCGACGTCGCAAAAAGACGCCGAGAAAAAGGGTCCGGTCGATCCGCGGCTGGTGCGCGCCGACGTCGAATTGGTGCTGCTGCGGCTCGACGTGCTGGCGGCCGTCAACGAGCACAAGGAGTGCGTGACCCTCGCCAAGCGGCGCCTGCCGCGCATGCAGGGCGGCGTCGTCGACGGCAAGCTGATGGCCGAGGTGCTGTTGCGGCTGGCGGCCTCGGAGCGCGTGCTCGGCGACCTCGACGCGGCCCTCGATCACACCGGCCAGGTGCTGTCGCGCACCGAGCGCGGCGGCTCGCACGGGCTGCGCTGTCGGGCCAAGAGCCTGTGCGGCCAGATCTACGAGCAGCGTGGCCAGTTCGACCTCGCCGAGCGCTACTTCCACGACGCCCTCGAGCTGGCCCGCACCATCGGTGACGAGCTCGAAGAAGAGCGCGCCCGCTGGGCGATCGCCGCCCGCCACCTCACCGCTGGCAACCTCGACGATGCGCGCCGCGACTTCGATCAGCTGCTGGCCCAGGCCAACGCCCGCGGCGAAAAGCTGCGCGTCACCCAGTACGTCAACGCCCTCGGCATCGTGGCCCACGAACAGGGCAAATACGACGACGCCGAGGTCGCCTACCGCCGCATGATCGAGCTGGCCAAGCCCGCCGGCGATCGCCGCTCGCTGGCCAACGCCTTGAACAACATCGCCGTGGTGCGCCGCGATCAGGGGCGCTTCGACGACGCCCTGCAGCTGACGGCCAAGAGCGCGCGCATCCTCGCCGACCTCGACCAGGTCGAGAACCTTGCCTACGTCCGCATCGTCGAGGCCCAGGTGCTGCTCGATCGCGGTGCAACGACCGGCAACAAGGCCGACAACCTCGAGGCCCTGAAGAAAGCCGACGAAGCCCTCGACCTCGGCCTCAAAGCCAACGCCGCCCTCAAGGTCGCCGAAGCCGCCCTGTGCCGCGGCCTCGCCCTCTGCCGCAAAGGCGACACGGCCGGCCGCGAAGACATCACGCGCGGCATGTCCGCCGGCCGCACCTTGAACGCCAACCGCGTGGCCTTGTTCGGCCTGCTCTGCGACGTCGAAGCCGCCTCCCTTGGCGGCGACAACGACGGCGCCCGCCGCTCACTCGCCGAAGGCCTGGCCCGGGCCCGCCGCACCGGCTTCGTGCGCTTCGAAAAGAAGCTCGAGGCCACCGCGCTGCGGCTCGGGCTCTGACAGGGCTCGGGAGACGGCCCGCAACCACCCGGAATCGCGGGCGATCCTGGCCGTCAGCAGCAAATGATCGCAGCGAGGCGGGCGCTTCAGTCGCTACATGGACGCGTCCTGCACGAGCTTCCAATCGCCTTTGATCTTCTGCCAGCTGATGAGCGTCAGGCCGGCGGCTTCGGGCTTGTCGGGCCAGGTCAGCATCCAGCGCAGGGCCAGGGTCACGAGCTCGCTGCTGGTCCGCTCGTCGAGGAATTCAAAATCCAGCTTGCCCATGGTCGCCCTGGCTGAGCCGTACTTCTTTGTGTAGCGGGCCAGCACCTCGGCCCGACCGCGGGTCAGGCCAGACGGTGAAAGAAAGACAGCGTCGTCGGCATAGTCAGCACAGAAAGACACGAGATCGCCGCGATTCCAGGCTTCTTGCTGGACCCGGAGGCGGGCTTTGACCTCGTCGACGGCGGTCGGCCGCGGTGGTGGTGGCGGGCTGGCACCACCACCGGTCCCGCCGGACCCGCCGCTCCCACCGGAGGCGGCAGCGGATCCCGCGGACATCGCGGCCAACACGAGCAGGTTGCGGCGGTCGATCATGGCTGCGTCGCTTTCTTCTTCGTCGTCGTCGTTTTCGTCGCCGTTTTCGTCGCCGTTTTCGTCGCCGTTTTCGTCGTCGCTTTGGTCGGCGGAGTCGTCGTTTTTGTCCGCTGGCGCTGCAAAATGTCGGGGGCCAGCACGCTCATCAACAGCAGATCCTTGAAGCCGCCCTCTTTGAACATGGCGCCGCGCCGGACGCCTTCGACGACGAAGCCGCAGCGCTCGTAGCTTTTGACGGCGGCGACGTTGTCGGGAAAGACCTCGAGCTCGACGCGGTGCAGGCCGAGGTCGTTGACGGCGTGGCCCACC
>JBKJNL010000478.1:0-3341 GCA_046593615.1 Myxococcota bacterium
CCATCTGGCTGCGGGCGGCGAGCAGGTCGGTCATGGCAACGCTCCGGACCCGGGAAGACGACGGCGACGGCGACGGCGACGGCGACGAAAGCTTGCCACCAGACCCGCCGGTGCGAGCGGCTCGACGTGCGTCGGGGTGCCGCGCCGGCCAGGGTGCCGCACGTGTCAGCTGACGTTGCACGTGAGGCTGCACGTCGTCGTTCGTCGTCGTTCGTCGCCGACTGTGTCGACCGGAAGGGCGGCGAAAGCGCGATGGCCCCTCGACGAACGCGTCGTTGTCCGATTTCTTGCGAGGCGGGCGGGCGGTCTTCATGCTGGAGACCACTGGCACCAAGCGGATCCAGCCGGAGCCAGGTGAGCACATGAAAGAAACCGTCGTCACCGTCGTCACCGCCACCCTTGAGGCTCTGCAGGCCAGCGGCTTTTTGCGGCTCGAAAATGGCGTGCCGGCGTTCTCGGTGGACCCGCCCAAGAACGCGGCCCACGGCGACTTCGCCTGCAACGTGGCCATGATGCTCGGCAAGAGCGAGGGCAAGGCGCCAAAGGCCATCGCCGACGCCATCGCCGCCCTCCATCGCGACCAGTGCGGACTGGTCGACCCCCAGAAGCTCGTGACCCGGATCGAGGTCGCCGGCCCCGGCTTCCTCAACATCTCCTTGGCCGACAGCGCATTTCACAAGGTCGTGCGCCAGGTGGCGTCGGCGGGCGCGTCGTGGGGCCGCTCGCCGCGCTCCGGCAAAAAGGTGCTCGTCGAATTCGTCTCGGCCAACCCCACCGGCCCCGTCCACGTCGGCCACGCCCGCGGCACCTTTGTCGGCGACGCCCTCGCCCGCCTGCTCGATGCCGCCGGCCACGACGTCACGCGCGAGTTCTACATCAACGACGCCGGCAATCAGGTCGAGGTGCTCGGTCGCACGATCTATAAAAGATACCGCGAGCTCTTTGGTGAATCGATCACTCTGGCCGAAGGTGAATACCCGGCCGAGTATGTGATCGACATCGCCAAGGCCTGGCGCGCGGCCGACGGCGACAAATGGCTCAAAGCCGACGAGAAGGAAGCCGTGGCCGTGGCCCGCGCCATCGGCATCACCGAAAATCTCAAAGGGATTCGCGACACATTGAAGCTCGCGAATGTCACCCATGATGTGTACTTCAAAGAGAGCGAGCTGCACGAGCAGGGGCTGGTGATGGCCACGGCCCAGGCCTACGTCGACCGCGGCGCCACCTACGTCGCCGACGAGGCCCGCGGCACCGAAGACAAGAAGCGGCGCGGCGAGTCAAAGGCCGCGCAGTTCGAAGAGCGCCAGATGGGCGGCACCTTCTTGATGACGTCGCAGCACGGCGATGACGAGGACCGCATCATCCTGCGCAAGGACGGCACCCCGGTCTACTTGACCGCCGACCTCGCCTACCACCGGGCCAAATTCGAGCGCGGCTATGACCGCATGGTCAACGTCTTTGGCGCCGACCACGCCGGCCACGTTCCGCGCCTCAAGGCCGGCATGAAGCTGCTCGGCTTCGACGACAAGAAGCTCGATTTCGTGCTGGTGCAGATCGTCAAGGTCGTGCGCGACGGCGTGGCCGTGAAGCAGGGCAAGCGCCTCGGCACGTTCTCGCTGCTGTCGGACCTGCTCGAAGAAGCCGGTGCCGACGCCTGCCGTTTCATTTTCCTGATGAAAACTGCGAATGCGCAGATCGACTTTGATCTGGGCATGGTCGAGAAGCAGTCGAAAGAGAATCCTGTCTTCTACTTCCAGTACGGCCACGCCCGCTGCGCCGCCGTGCTGCGCAAGGCTGCCGAGGAGGGACAGGCCTTTGTTGGCTTCGACGCCATCACCGACGACCAGCTGGCCACGCTCGTGCTGCCCGAAGAAAAGATGCTGCTCAAGAAGATGAGCCTCTTGCCCGAGGCCGTGGTGCAGGCAGCGGCGACGTCGGAGCCGCACAAGGTGCTTTATTTCTGTCAGGATTTGATCGCTGACTTTCATTCTTATTATTCGAAGTACAAAAAGACCGAGCGCGTGGTTTCTGGTGACAAGCAAAAGACGCAGGGGCGTCTCGCGCTGGTCGCTGCGCTCAAACAGACCCTGAAGAACGCGTTCTTGATCCTCGGCGTCGATGCCCCCGACGTCATGGTCGCCGCCGCCGCCGCGGTCGACGACGAAGACGAAGACGCTGCCTCCTGAACATTCGTGGCTGACTCCCTGGCTGAACTGCTGGAGCTTGATTGAACCTCAGTGATCGTTCGCGCACGTTGATCGAGAGCAGCAGCGCGCTGCCCAGGGCTCTCGTGGCCGCCATCGGCGTCGGCGTTGCCTTTGGCGCCGGGCTCGTCGTCGGCGGCATCGGCGAGGCCGAGGCGTCGCCCGGGTCGTCATCGTCGTCGGCGCTGTCGGAGCCCAGCGACCCCCTGGCCCGCGCCGAAGCCCGCACCAAGGCCTACGAGGCCCTGCTGCAGGGCACGCAGCTGACCTGGCACAAGGAGCTCAGCGCCGTCGATCCCCAGCTGCCGGCGCCGCCAACGACGGCGAAAACGACGACGACGAAGCCGGTGGCCGCGCCGCTGTCCGAAAGCCCGAGCTCGTCGCCCATCGTCGACAAAGCCGTCGTGCAGGCGCCGCCCGAGCCCGGCCCCGTCGTCAAAAAGGCCGACGCCGCCAAAGACGCCGACGACGCTGACAATGGCGCCGACAACAACGCCGACACCAATGAGGGCGCCGCGGCGCCCGATCCGAAGCGCCTCGATGCGGCCATGGCCCGCGTGCTTGGCAACGCCCCAAAGACCGAGTCGACGACGACGGCCGACCAGCGCCCCGTCACCGCGTATGCCGTGCAGCTGGCGTCGACGAGCACCGAGGCCGCGGCCCGCGTCATGGCCGACGGCTGGAAGCAGCGCGGGCAAAAGGCCGACGTTGTCGCCGCCGAGGTCGCCGGCAGGGGAACGATGTACCGGGTGCGCATCGGCGGCATCGCCTCACGGGCCGCCGCGGATGCCCTCAAGCTCAAGCTCGGTCAGGGTCTCGTCGTCTCCGACTGAGGCGCTGGCGCCGACTGGAGCGCTGGTGCTGGTTGAACGGGCGGCATCTGGGCCACGGCCCGCTGCAGCACGTCGTCGAGGGCGCTGGCGGTGAGGGCGCCACGCACGCTCCACAGGAGCGTGCCGTCGGGCCCCACGAGGTAGCTCGAGGGCAGGGCGTCGGCGTGCCAGGCGCTCTGCACGGCCACGTCGACGGGCACGACCGGGTACGGGATGCCGAAGCGGCCGGCGATGACGTCGATGTCGCGGCGGGGGCTCTCGACGGCGAGGCCGACGAAGCGGACCTGGTCGCGCCACTTCACAG
>JBKJNL010000573.1:0-9031 GCA_046593615.1 Myxococcota bacterium
GTCTCGACCCGCTCAACAACGGCAAGGGCTTCTTCTACGCGCCGACCGTGCTCACCGAGGTCAAGCCGTCGACGTCGGTGCACTGTGAAGAGGTCTTTGGCCCCATCGCCTCGATCCAGGTCGTGAAAGACGGCGCCGCCGCCATCGCCGTCGCCGCCGACAGCGACTACGGCCTCGGCGCCAACATTTTTACCAAGAGCATCAAGAACGCGATGACCGCGATGCACGCCATCAAGGCCGGCACGTTCTGGATCAACGATCCGCTCACCGACAACGATGCCGCGCCCTTCGGCGGCATGCGCAAGAGCGGCATGGGGCGCGAGCTCGGCGAAGAAGGCCTCGACGCCTTTCGCGAGACCAAGCACGTGCACCTCGACTACGCCCACGAAAAGAAGTCGTTCTGGTTCCCCAACGCGAACCGCCGCGCCGAAATCCCCGATGACGGAACGGCGGAATGAGCAACCGCAAGGCCATCGTCGTCGTCGGCGGCGCCGGCGCCATGGGGCGCATCACGGTGCGCGACCTGGTCGAGACCGCCGCCGACGACATCGACATCGTCGTCGCCGACTACGACCTCGCCGCGGCAAAGAAGCTGGCGAAGCTGTACGCGCGCCGTGACGTGCGGCCCGTTCGTGTCGACGTCAATGACGTCAAGAAGACGGCAAAGGCCCTGGCCGGCAGCTTCGGCGTCGTCGGCGCCATCCAGCACAGCTTCAACCTGCTGCTGATGGAGGCCTGCCTCGAGGCCGGCGCGCACTACTGCGACCTCGGTGGCCTGTTCCACATGACGCGGCTGCAGCTGAAGAACCACGGCCGCTTCAAAAAGGCCGGGTTGCTGGCCGTGCTCGGCGTCGGCGCCGCCCCCGGCGTCGTCAACGTCATGGCCCGCGCCGCCGCCGACGAGCTCGACGAAGTGCGCTCGATCCACATCAAGGTCGCCGGTGTCGACCACACCCAGGGCCGGCCGTCGTCGCCGCTGGGGACGTCGTATTCGCTGTCGACCGTCGTCGACGAAGCCAACCTGCCGGCGGCGCTGTTCACCGGCGGAAAATTCACCTTTGTCGAGCCCATGAGCGGCGTCGAAGAGGTCGATTTTCCGGCGCCGGTGGGGCGGCAGCGGCCGGCGTACACGCTGCACTCCGAGGTCGCGACCCTGCCGCTCAGCTACGCCGACAAGGGCGTGCAAGAGGTGAGCTTTCGCATCGCGTTTTCGCCGGGCCTCGACGAGAAGTTGCGCTTCTTGCGGGCCCTCGGTGCGTCGTCTGACAAGCCCATCACCGTCGGCCGCGATCAGCAAAAGGTCGTGCCGCGCGATGTGCTGATGGCCCTCGCGGCGCGCGTGCCGGTGGCGCCGTTTTCTGGCGTGCCCGACGAGTACGAGGTCTTGCGCGTCGAAGTCGCCGGCATCGCGCGGGGCAGGGCGGTCACCGAGGTGCTCGACCTGCATTGCCCGGGCATGCCGGCCTGGGGCCTGGGCGTCGACGTCGACACGGGCTGTCCGCCCAGCATCTGGATGCAGATGCTCGCCCGTGGCGCGGTGCCTGCGCAGAGCGGCGCGCTGCCCCCCGAGCGGGCGATTCCGGCGGCGCCGTTTTTCGCCGAGCTGGCCAAGCGCGGCATGCGCATCGACCGGCACAAGCTGGCGCCGAAGCCGGCGACGAAGCCGAAGAAAAAGCTGGCGCCGAATTCGATGCCGAATCCGAAGTCTGGGCGATCGCCGGCCAAGACCTCAGCCACACGAGCCGCGCAGCGCAGCACCAATCGGTAGGAGCAAAGCATGAGCGACCAGAAAAAAATGTCTGTCGGCGGTGAGTGGGTCGCGGCCAAGGGCAACGCCACCCGTGACGTCGTCAACCCGGCCACCGGTCAGGTGATGGCCAGCGTGCCCGAGGCCTCGGCCGCCGACGTCGGCGACGCCGTCTCTGCCGCCCGCGCCGCTTTTGACGACGGCCCGTGGGGCAAGTCGATGCACCGCGATCGCGGCGCGCTGTTGTGGAAGGTGGCCGAAGGCATCCGGGCCCGCGCCGCCGAGCTCGCAGCGCTCGACACGCAGAACATGGGCAAGCCCATCGTCGAAGCCGAATTCGACGTCGCCGACGCCGCCCACTGCTTCGAGTACTACGCCGGCATGGCCAGCAAGGTGCACGGCATGACCTTGCCGGTGCCCGACAACGCGCTGTCGATGACGCTGCGCGAGCCCGTCGGCGTCGTCGGCCAGATCATCCCGTGGAACTACCCGCTGTTGATGGCCGCCTGGAAGCTCGCGCCCGCGCTGGCCGCCGGCTGCACCGTCGTCTTGAAGCCGGCGGAGCAGTCGCCGCTGTCGGCGCTGGTGCTGGCCGACATCCTCGAAAAAGCCGGGCTGCCCAAAGGCGTCGTCAACGTCGTCACCGGCGACGGACCCGTGGCCGGCGCGGCGCTCGTGGCCGACCCCCGCGTCGACAAGATCGCGTTCACCGGCGGCATCGACGCCGGCCGCATGATCGTCAAGAGCGCCGCCGACACGATGAAGCGCACGACCATGGAGCTCGGCGGCAAGAACCCGAACATCGTCTTTGCCGACGCCGACTTCGACGCCGCCGTCGACGGCGCCTTGTTCGGCGCGTTCGCCAACCAGGGCGAGGTCTGCTCGGCCGGATCGCGGCTGCTCGTCGAGCGCAGCATCTACGAGCAGATGGTCGAGGCGCTGCTCGAGAAGGTGAAGCGCGTGACCCTCGGCGACCCGATGTCCCGCGAGACCAAGATGGGGCCGCTCGTCACCGCCGAGCACCGCGATCGGGTCATGGGCTACATCGACATCGGCCGCGAAGAAGCCCGCCTGTTGTGCGGTGGTGGCCGCGGCAAGGGACCTCTCGCAAGCGGCTGCTTCGTCGAGCCGACCATCTTCGTCGACGTCGACAACAGCATGCGCATCGCCCGCGAAGAGATCTTCGGGCCGGTGCTGGTGGTCATCCCGTTCGACGACGAAGCCGACGCCATCCGCATCGCCAACGACACGCCGTTCGGGCTGGCCGGTGCCGCCTGGACGCGCGACGTGTTCAAGGGGCTGCGGGTGCTCAAGCAGCTCAAGGCCGGCATCCTGTGGTTGAACACCTACCACCCGACCTACAACGAGGCGCCGTGGGGCGGCTACAAGCAGTCGGGCTTCGGCCGCGAGCTCGGCGTGTGGGGCATCGAGAATTACCTCGAGACCAAGCAGATCAACATCAACCTCTCCGAAGCCCCCATCGGCTGGTACTGAGCCGCACATGACGATCCCCAGCACGACGACGAACGGGTCGAAGCGCGTCATCAACGTCACCGGCTCGCTGCCCGGACCGAAGTCGGCGGCCTTGATCGAGCGGCGGGCAAAGGCGGTCGCCGGCGGCGTCTCGCTCGCGCACCCGCTGTTTTTGCAGAGCGGCAGCGGCGCCACCGTCGTCGACGTCGACGGCAACGTCTTTATCGACTTCTGCGGCGGCATCGGCTGCTTGAACCTCGGCCACACGCGCCCCGAGGTCGTCGAGGCTGCCGCCGAGATGATGCGGCGGTTGACGCACGCCTGCTTCCAGGTCGCCGGCTACGAAGAATACGTCGCCGTCTGCGAGGTGCTCTGTCGCCTGGCGCCCGGCGGCTTCGACAAAAAGGCCGTGCTGTTGTCGACGGGGGCCGAGGCCGTCGAGAACGCCGTCAAGATCGCTCGGAAGCACACCGGGCGCGCCGCCGTCTTGTGCTTCGACCACGCCTTTCACGGCCGCACGCTGCTCGGCATGTCGCTGACCGGCAAAGCCGCGCCCTACAAGCAGGGCTTCGGACCCTTCGCGCCCGAGGTCTATCGGCTGCCGTTCCCCGACCCGTATCGCGACGTCGCCATCGTTGGCCACGTCGAGGAAGCGCTGTCGTCGCATGTGCGGCCCGAAGAGCTGGCGGCCATCCTCGTCGAGCCGGTGCAGGGCGAAGGCGGCTTCGTCGTGCCGCCCGCCGCGTTCCTCGCCGAGCTGCGCGCGCTGTGTGATCGCCACGGCATCGTGCTCATCGCCGACGAGGTGCAGAGCGGCATTGGCCGCACCGGCACGGTGTTCGCGAGCGAGCAGCTCGGCTTCGTCCCGGATTTGACGACGGTGGCCAAGTCGATGGCCGGCGGGCTGCCGCTGTCGGCCGTCGTCGGCCGCGCCGCCATCTTCGACTCCGTCCACGTCGGCGGCCTCGGCGGCACCTTTGCCGGCAACCCCGTGTCGTGTGCCGCAGCGCTGGCGACGTTGTCGTTGCTCGAGAGCGAGATCGCCGCCGGCCGTCCGGCGGCGCTGGGCGAGAAGCTGCGCGCGCGCCTGCTGCACTGGCAGAAGAGCCACCGCCTCATCGGCGACGTGCGCGGCCTCGGCGCCATGCAGGCGATGGAGCTCGTGCGCGATCCGACGACGAAAGAGCCCGCCGACCGCGAGACAAAGGCGCTCATCGCCCGCGCCCGCGATCGCGGCGTGCTGCTGCTGTCGGCCGGCAACTTCGGCAACGTCGTGCGCTTCTTGATGCCGCTGACCATCGACGACGCCGTGCTCGACGAAGGCCTCGACGTCGTTGAAGCCTGCCTTCACCCCGACGGCTGAGGCGCCACCGATCCTGCGTCGGCCGCTTTTTTGTCCGCGGGCGCTTGTTCTGCAGGTGCCTGCAGCGTCGTCAGCAACATGCCCAGCAGGATGGCGACGATGCCGGCCCAGTGCAGCTTCGTCGGCCGCTCTTTCAAGACGACCATCGCAAAGATGAGCGTGATGACGGGGTAGGCCCCCGACAGCGGCGTCACGATCGACGCCGGGCCGTGCTTGTAGGCGATGGCCGCGAGCAGCCCGCCGCAGGCCATCAACGCCATGGGCAGAAACGCGCGCGCCCACTCCCGGCGACGCTCGCTCGTGTTGGTCGTCGCGCTCTGGCGCCCGTAGAAGAAGCCGTAGACGCCGAGCGTGAGCAGGCCGCCGACGGCGATGAACAAGGCCATGTTGCCTTCGCTCGCGCCCTCGAACGTGTAGGCCTTTTTGACGACGACGCCGTTGACGCCCCAGATGACGACGGCGGCGCCGGCGAAAAGCATCCAGCGCTTGCTGGTCGGCGTGCGCGGCTGCTGCGGAGCGCCATCGCCTGGCGCGGACGTTTGCGCGGGCGGTGGTGGATCGGGGGACCAGGCGAGGGCGAGGCAGCCCGCCAGCACCGCGACGACGCCGGCGTATTGGGGCGTCGAGAGCTTTTCGTCGAGCAGCAGCCGGGCGAGCACGACGGTGAGGGCGGGGTAGGCCGCCGACAGCGTGCCGACGATGGAGATCGGGCCGTGGACAATCGACTGGTAATAAAAGATCCAGGCGATGCCATCGAGCAGGTAGGCCGCGAGCCCCCAGTGCAAGAAGTCTCGATGGGCCGGCGCGAGCACGTCGGGCGTGTCGCTGACGAACCAGAACAGCGTGCTGACGACGGCGTTGGCGAGCGCGTAGTAGAGGCAGAAGCGGGCGGGCGGGACCTCGCCGACGTACTTCTTGACCAGCCCCTGGGCGATGCCCCAGGAAAACATCGCGGCCAGCGTCGGCCCGAGCCAGATGAGAACGTTCTGCTCCACAATCATCGGCACGTGGCTCCTCGCATGCTGCGGCGGTTGCTGCGGCGGTTGCTGCGTCGGTTGCTTCGTCGGTTGCTTCGTTGGCTGCTTCGTTGGCTGGGTCGCCGGCGAGCATGATCGGGAGGCACCCGCCGGAGCAAGAGCGCGGAGCAAGAGCAGCTTGCGTCGTCGACGCTGGCGTCGTCTGATGCGGCCATGCACGCGCTGTGGTTCATGCTGGGGGCGCTCTGCACCCTGGCCATCGCCTACCGCTTCTACGGGGCCTTCATCGCCGCCCGCGTCCTCGCGCTCGACGACCTGCGGCGCACGCCGGCCCACGAAAAGAACGACGGACAGAACCACCACCCGACCCACAAGTGGGTGCTGTTCGGCCACCACTTCGCGGCCATCACCGGCGCCGGCCCCCTGGTCGGTCCCGTGCTCGCGGCGCAGTTCGGCTTCTTGCCCGGCTACCTGTGGATCCTGATCGGCGTCTGCCTCGGCGGCGCCGTCCACGACTTCGTGATCCTGACGGCGTCGGTGCGGCGCGGCGGCCGCTCGCTGGCCGAGATCGCCCGCGAAGAGCTTGGTCCCATCCCCGGCGTGGTCGCCGCCATCTCCATCCTGTTCATCGTCGTCATCGCCCTGGCCGGCCTCGGCCGCGTCGTCGTCGGCGCCCTCGCCGAGAGCGCCTGGGGCGTGTTCGCCATCGGCGTGTCGATCCCGCTGGCGATGTTGATGGGCCTGTGGATCTACAAGGGCCGCGGCGGCAGCCTGCGCGGCATCCGCGAGGCCACCGTGGCCGGCGGCGTCGTGCTCTTGCTGGCCGTCGTCTTTGGCAAGCACGTGCAGGATTCGTCGTTCGGCGCGCTGCTGCTCTTGAGCGAAACGCAGATCACGGTCGCCATCGCCGCCTACGGCTTCGTCGCCTCGGTGCTGCCGGTGTGGATGCTGCTGTGCCCGCGCGACTACCTCTCGTCGTACCTCAAGATCGGCACCATCCTGCTGCTGGTCGGCGGCATCTGCGTGGTGAACCCGCTCATCGAGATGCCGATGTTCAACGACGTCGTCACCGGCGCCGGCGCGGCCATCCACGTGGCGGGCGCCGCCGGCCAGCAGACCTTCCTGCCGGTGGTGAAGGGCTCGCTCTTTCCTTTCGTGTTCATCACGATCGCCTGCGGCGCCATCTCGGGTTTTCACAGCCTCGTGGCCTCGGGCACGACGCCAAAGATGATCGACAAAGAAAGCGACTGCCGCGCCATCGGCTACGGCGCGATGCTGATGGAGGGCCTGGTCGGCATCACCGCGCTGCTCGCGGCGACGGCGCTGCCGCCGGCGGACTACTTCGCCATCAACACCGACCCCGCCATCGCCGTCGTCGCCGCCGAACAAGGAGGCGGCCTGGCGTCGTCTACGGAGCAGCTCGCCCAGCTCGATGCGGCGCTGACGCCGGCGGACCGCGCGCGCCTGGGCTTGGAAGACGGCGCGACGGCGTCGTCGCTGGCGACGCAGAAGCTGAAGCTCTCGCAGGTGCTGCGCTTGTCGAACGGCGCCCTGGCCTCGATCGGCTACCACGTCGACGCCGCCGACCCCCACGCCAGCGCCTTGAGCAACGCCGACTTCGCCCGCCTCGGCGTCGTCGTCGACGACCTCCCGCGCTTGTCAGAAGCCGCCGACGAGGTCGTGGCCGCCCGCACCGGCGGCGCCGTCTCCCTCGCCGTCGGCATGGCCCGGGTCTTTGCCAACTTGCCGGGCATGAAGAACCTGCTGTCCTATTGGTACCATTTTGCCATCATGTTCGAGGCACTTTTTATCCTGACCACCATCGACACCGGCACCCGGGTGGCGCGATTCGTGTTGCAAGAAATGCTCGGGCGATCGCGCCACAAAACGGTGCGTCGGTGGGGCGACACCAACTGGGCACCGGCGGCGGTGGCGTCGACCCTGGTCGTCGTGCTGTCGTGGGGCTGGCTCATCTCGTCGGGCAGCATCGCCACCATCTGGCCGATGTTCGGCATCGCCAACCAGCTGTTGGCGGCCGTGGCCCTCGTCGTCGGCACCACGCTGCTGCTGAAAGAGGCAAAGAAGAAGCGCTACGCGCTCGTCACCGCGCTGCCGCTGCTGTTCGTCGGCACGACGACGCTGGTCGCCGGCGTGCGGGCCTTGATCGAAATCTACGTGCCGATGATGGCCGTCGAAGCCACCGCCACCATTGGCCGCGTCTGCACGTTCGTCACCGTGGTGTTGCTGATCAGCGTGGGGATCATCCTGGCCGCGGCGGGCTCGCGCTGGGCGAGCCTGCTGCGCAACCGCGGTGCTCCGCTGACGGCGTCACCGCCGGCGTGACGGCCGGGGTGCGGCCGGCATGACGGCCGGCGCAACGGGATGGGCGCGACGCCGTTTCATCGGCAGCGATGCAATCTCCTCGTGTCTCAGAGTGGTCTGCGGGGGGCAGCGCCGTTATGTTTCTGGCAGAGCGTCGCGTCGCGTTGACGACGACGAAAGCAACACCACGCCCGCCCACCAGGGGAGGGCTGGAGGTCCGATGCAGGTCTCCGTCACGTTTCGGCACATGGATGCCACCGACGCGCTCAAGACATTCGCCGCGGAGAAGGTCTCGAGAATCGAGAAATACATCCACACTCCGACCGACGCCCACGTCGTCTTGAGCGTTGAGAAACACCAGCACCGCGCTGAAATCAACGTCAGCGCCAACGGCATGTTCATCCACGGCGAAGAGCTGTCGGGTGACATGTACGGGTCGATCGACGCCGCTGCGGCCAAGATCGAGCGGCAGCTGAAGCGCTACCGCAACAAGCTGGCGACCCACAAAGCCCGCGAGGGGCACGCCAGCAAGGTGCGCCTCAGCTACGTCGACACCCCCAACGACGTCGCCGAGCTGCCGACCGAGGGCGCCACCTCGTTGGTGGTCGAGCAAAAGGAGATCGACGCCCGGCCGATGATCGTCGAAGAGGCCATCATGCAGATGGACCTTCTGCACCAGGACTTCCTGGTGTTCATCAACGCCAAGACCAACAACTTCAGCGTGTTGTACCGGCGCAAAGAAGGGAACTTCGGCTTGATCGAGCCGCCCAAGGCAAACTGACGCCGCCGTCAGCGACGACGACAGAACAAGTGACCAGAGCGCTCCGCAGGGAGCGCTCTTCGTTTTTCCGGCCTCAGAAAAGGCCTCAGAAGAATGCGCGTCAGCAGAAGCGGTCGTCGACCAGCCGCTGGGTGAAGCGGGTGCGCAGGTAGAAGCCCTGCGGCCGCAGCTGAATGTCGTCGCCGTCGGCCGTCTGCGCCGTCGTCGTCACCGCTGCGTTTCTCGCCTTGGGCCGCAGCTGCAGCACGCGCCCGCGGCGGGCCGAGATCGCGAAGCCGAGGCCGCGCGCGACGAGGTCGGCGAGGTCTTCCCAGTCGGCGCGCAAGACGGCGCAATCGACGTCGTCGGGCTCGTAGAGGAACGCCGTG
>JBKJNL010000594.1:0-8164 GCA_046593615.1 Myxococcota bacterium
CCCGCCAGCACCTGCGAGCGCGGAGGTTTGAAAGAACGAACCTGCTTCAGGGGGCGAGCACGCTCGACGGCTATTCCCCTCCCCCTCTCCACAGCGAGTCCGCGAGCGCCCGTGGAGCAACCGTGATTTTTTCGCTCGAACAGGCATCGTGTAGTTCCTCGTTGTGGATGCGGCTCCGCCAGGCCTCCGGCAGGAAGCAGCTGGTAAAGGGAAAACGGTTCGGTCGGTTCAGGTGGGCTGTGGCGCCCACGGCTTTCCGTCACGCAGGACTGCATTGGCCGTCACCAGCATCTTCCGACAGACCGCTGTGATGGCCACCTTTGGTGGTTTTCCTTTTCCAATTAATGTTCTGTAGAATTGACCGAATACTGTCTTTCCTCGGAGCACAGATACGGCCGCCATGTAAAGAACCGCACGAGGCTCGCTTCTGCCGCCTTTGATGTGCCGCTGGCCCCGGTGCTCGCCGCTGTCGACGTTGAACGGAGCGAGCCCAACCAGCGCCGCCACCTGCTGGCGCGTCAGCTGTCCGAGCTCTGGAACCTGCAGCAGAAGCGTGCGTTTGACGACGTCACCGAAGCCGGGGATCGAATCCAGCAGCGCGAGCTTCTTGTCGAGCCGCTCGCGCAAAAAGCGATCGATGTCTTTCTCCGTCTCGCCGATTTGCTCGTCCAGATGCTGGATGAGCTTCAAGACACTCGGCCTGACCTTGCGGCCGACTTGCTGGAGACGCGTCTTCTCCTGGGCGCGCATGTCGACAAGCTGACGACGACGAACCAGCTGCTCGGTAGCCTGCTGCGTCTCTTCGTCGGTCTTCACGAGGAGCCGAACCTTCGCGATTTCGGCGTATTCGGCGATGACCTCAGCGTCGATCGCGTCGGTCTTCGCCAACTTTCCCAGCGCCTTGGCGAAGTCGCGGGTCCTCGCGGGATTCACGACCGCGACGTCGATGTTCTGCTCGAGCAAGACATGGGTGGCTGCCCTTTCGTAGCCCCCTGTCGACTCGAACAGCACGATCGACGCCTTCGCGAGCGAGCATCGGCGCGCCAACTCGGCATGACCCTCGGCGTCGTTACCGACGACGAACGATTCACCGATCGGACGGATAAAAACATCTAGCTTTTTCTTCGATACGTCAACACCAACAAACACTTTTCCACCTCGTGTTTGTCTGCTTTTCCCTTTCTTGTTGATTTCGAACTCATTGGTTCCGTCAACCGTTCGGGATTGCAGACAGGACGAGCTGGCGAGGGTTGCTCCACGACGGTGTTTGCCACCAAGAGGGGATCGCTCTGCCAGCCCGCCCTGTTCATGCACCGTAGCGGGCTCGGAACAAACAAGAGGGGGTTGGGGGGGTGAGGTCTCCCTGCTGACGCTCGATGTCGACCCTCAGTCCATGGCGCGATCGGTGCTGATGAATCGGCGTCGACGCGACGGCAGCACCGTCGACGCGACGAGAGCGGCGGCTGCGCCGCTCGGCTAAGGTGACGACGTCCGGAGGCTTTGCATGATGCGACCCGTCCCGCTGCTCTCTCTCGCTCTCGGCCTCGGCGCGCTGTGCCTCGGCGGTGGGGCCTGCAGCGATCGCAAGCTCGTGCCCACCGAGCAGGAGCTGCCCGAGAACGTCGACGACCTCGTCGACGTCGAAGCCGAATTCTGCACCCGCCCCGTCGAAGACGTTGTGTTTCCGGTGAAGCTGCTGCTGGTGCTCGACACGTCGGGCTCGCTGCAGTTCACCGATCAAGTCGGCCTGCGCGGCGCCGCCGTGCGTGAGCTCATGTCGAACCTGGCGACGCAGAACGAGCTGCAGGTCGCCACCATCGGCTTCGGCTCCAACGTCAACGTCGACCCGCCCATCGCTCCGGGCGCGCCGCTGTTCATCCCCGCCAACCAGTGGACGGCGCCCGCGTTCCTCGACCTCAAGGACGTGCAGACCAACTACCACGGCGCGCTTGCAGCGGTGAAGACGCACATCTTGATGGATTTGCTGCAAAGCGATCCCGCCGAAATTGCGCGATCGAAATACATCATCATCTTCTTTTCCGACGGCGCGCCCACGCCCAAGTGCTGCATCACGGTCGACGAGAGCCGCGACAGCATTGGCGAGATGCCCTACGGCTGCGCGCCCGAGGCCTTTGAGACCTTTGAGCAGGGCGTGGTCTATTGCGAGGGCGAGCCCGAGCAGACGCTGTGCAACGAGACCGACTTCCTTGATCGCTTCCGCGACGTGACCACCAGCGACACCACCCCCGACTACGGCGACGGCACCCTGACCGCGCTCAACGAGCTCGAGCCCAACGACAACTACAACCGCACCTACCAGCTCGAAGATCTGGTCACCGACATCGTCGACCTCGGCGCCGAATTCGGCGTCGGCGAGCTGCGCTTCCACACTGCGTTGCTGTTCGACTCGACCCTCTCGCCCGAGGTCAAAGAGATCTTCCGCCTCAACCGCTGCCGCAGCGAGGGGCTGCTGCAGCGCATGGCCGAGCTGGGCAACGGCATCTATCGCGATTTCGAGAACAGTGAAGAGATCGATTTCTTGAGCTTCAATTTCACTTCTTTGAAGCAGCGTTTCTCGCTGGTGCGGGCCTTTGCCCAGAACGAAAACGCCCTGCCGCCGCGCTCGGCAACGGGCGGCGGTGGTGGCGGCGGTGGTGCCGTCAACGTCGAGGTCCTCGACTTCCTCGCCGACAGCGACGGCGACGGCGTCGACGACGCCACCGAGCAGGCCCTCGGCACCGACGTCGCCGCCCGCGACAGCGACAAGCTCGAGGTGCCGCCGGCGGTGACGCAGGTGCCCGAGCCCATCCAGGACCCGGCCTTGTGGGGCGACGGCTGGAGCGACCGCTTCGAGGCCGACCGCATCGAGACCGGCTTCGACCCGCGCTTCAAGAGCCTGCCCGTCGACGACTGCCCGGTGTTCGATCCGTCGCGCATCGACCGGCAAGACCTCGACCACGACGGCTTGAACGGCTGCGAAGAAAACCTGTTGTTCCCCGGCGACGAGTTCAAGCAGGCGGTGGTCCGCGCCGACGGCGACGGCGACGGCATCCCCGACGGCCTCGAAGTGCGCTTCGGCCTCGACCCCGCCGTGCCCGAAGGCAACCGCGACGACGACTTCGACGGCCTGCCCAACGGCGACGAAGTGGTGAAGGGACTTGATCCGCTGTTGCCCGACGAAGACCGGCGCGAGCGGGCTGGCGTGCGCTACGAGCTCATCAACACCGGCGACACCGACGACGGACGCACCTGCTACAAATCCATCGCCCGCGGCGTGCACCTCGCGAGCACCGCGCCGCGCTTCGACGGCGGCCGCTCCGGCTACAACGACGTCTTGTATTGGATCGCCGAAGCGCCGTCGGACTCGGCGTCGCGCGTCGAGATGCGCGTGGCCTGCCACCGCGCCCAGTATCTGAAGCCGTCGTTCAAAGATCCTGCAAATGGCAAGATCACGTTCACCGAAGAAGACTTCTACGACTTGTCCGACCCCGCCGTCCTGCAGCGCATCTTTGACGGCGAAGACATCTGCCGGGGCCTGGAGGTCCGCTGATGTTGCGCCGGGTTCGTCGTCTTCAGTGTCTGTTGCTTGCCGGCGTTCTGATGGCCCATTCCTATGGCATCGTGGGCTGCACCAACGCCCGGCTCGAGCCCATCCCGCCGCCCGAGGTGGCCCGCGCCGACAACAAGCTGGCCATCGAGGGTCGCTTCTGCACGACCGATCCCGATGACCTCGCGTTCCCCGTGAAGCTGTTGTTCTTGATCGACACCAGCAGCTCGATGGACGCCACCGACCCCGACGCCACCCGCGTCGACGCCCTCATCGACGTCATCGACGCCGTCAAAGACATCCCCGGCGTCGAGATCGGCATCCAGGCTTTCGGCCTTGGTGTCTTGCCGTTGACCGACGGGTTCGTCGATCCGCTGACGGCCCTCGCGGCGGCCCCGGGCGCGGGCCAGGCTGCGGGCACCACCGACTTCGTCGCCACCCTCGAGAGCACCATCGCTTTTCTCGCCGACGATCTGAGCCAGAGCGACCCGCTCGAGCTGCAGAACGCGCGCTACGCGATCATTTTCTTGAGCGACGGCCTGCCCGACGCCGACGGCACCTTCGACCCCGTCGGCACCTGCGAAGACGCCGCCGAATGGGAGCGCGCCGGCGAGGCCCTCGCCGACCGCGGCGTCGTCAGCCAGGTGGGCGAGCTGCTCGAGCAGTTGGTCGATCTCGCCGAGCAGTACGACGTGCGCGAGCTGACCTTCAACAGCGCCTTTTCGGCGGCGCCCGAGACGCAGACCAACATCAAGGCCTGCGGCTCGACGTTCATGCGGGCCATGGCCCGGCAGGGCGGCGGCATCTTTCGCGACTTCTCGTCAGGCGAAGAAATCAACTTCCTCTTTGTCGACTTCACGAGCTTCAAGCGCGTGTTCGCCATGAAGAGCTTCCTCGCCTGGAACCTCTCGGCGGCCCCGTTCTCACAAGCCCTCGGCCTGGACCCGAGAGTCAAAGCCGACGACCCGACGCTGGCCCTGGGCATCATCGACTCCGACGGCGACGGCCTCACCGACGAGCTCGAAGACAAGATCGGCACCGACCGTGATTTTCAAGACACCGACGACGACGGCTTCTCCGACCTGCTCGAGCACCGCTTGAGCTTGTCGGGCAGCGATCCGCTCGACCCCACCGACGCCGACTGCCTCGCCGACATCGACCGACAGGACGCCGACGGCGACGGCCTGCGCGACTGCGAAGAGCGCTTCTTTGGCACCAACATCCGCGCCTACGACACCGACAACGACGGCTTCGGCGACGGCATCGAGGTCATCGCCGCCCTCGACCCCGGCGCCGACGACACCCTGCTCGACGTCGATTTCGACGGCGTGCGCAACAACAACGAGCTGCGGGCCCACAGCCGCGTCGATCAAGACGACGTGCTCGAGCTGTCTGAGCACGCCTACCGCTACAAGATCGTTGAAGACGGCTTCGAGGGCAGCAGCCTCTGCTACAGCTTCCGCACCGAGAACATCGCGCTGGCGTCGACGACGGGGTCGCGCGGTCCCGCGACCAACGCGGCGGCGATCGGGCTCGGCGGCGGCTCCATGGAGCGCAGCGAGAACCGCATCCTCATCGAGGTCACCGAGCAGCCCTTCGACTCCGACGCGGTGCAGGGCGTGGCCCGCCTGGCGTGTGTGCGGGCCCGCTTCGACGCCGCTGCGCAACTGAAGGACCCGGCCAACGGCCTGGTGGTGTTGCCGCCCGAGGCCTTCAAGCCCGCCGACCTCTTTGACCCCGCCACCGACTGCGTCGACCCCTGACGTGCCCTTGATTCCTCATGACTTCGTTGTCGCGCTGACGTGATGTTTTCGCGCGCGAGCGCGCCTGGTGCCTTGATGTCCCATCGCCGGTTTTCGTCTCTGTCGTTGTCGTCGTCTGTGCTGCTTGTGGCGGCGCTTGCAAGCGTCGCGCTGGGCGCCGGGTGCCCGCCACCGCCCGAGCTGCCGCCGCCGCCGGCCCCGCCGTCGGAGTGCCAGCTCGATCCCAACTTCGACACGACGGCGACCGACGTGGCCAGCGCCGATGGCACGAGCGGGGTCTTGTGTCCGGCGTTTGACCAGGACTTCTGGGCCGTCGACGTCGCCGAGGCCGGCACCATCTTGCAGATCACGCTGTCGATGCCGGTGGGCACGATCAGCGTCGTCAACCCGGCGTACCGGATCATCCAGGACAACGGCACGCCCGACGGGACACCGACGCCGTTCGCGGCCGAAGACCCCGCCCGCGTGAACAACAGCGACCCCACGCAATTCACGGCCGCCCACCGCATCGAGGTGCCCGGCCGCTATTTCGTCGTCGTCTCTGACGCCCGCTTCGTCGAAGACGCCTTTGACATCGACAACGCCTACACGCTGCAGGTCGCGCAGCTGTCAGACCCCGACGAAAACGAGCCCAACAACAACGAAGACGCCGCGACGCCGCTTGTGGCCGGTTCGGTCGGCGTGCCGTTCACGGGTCAGGTAGCGACCACCGGCGATGAGGACTGGTTCGCCATCGATGTGCCGTCAGGCGCCCAGCTCGCCGACGTCACCGTCACCGGCGACGTCGCCGCCGGCGTCGACCTGACGGTCACGCTGTTTGAAGACGACGGCCTCACCGAGGTCGCCGCCGCTGCCTTGCGCGCGGTCGAAGACGTCGACGGCGAGCCGACCGATGTGCTGCAAGCCCGGCTGCGCACCCGCGTCAACGGTGGCGAGCGCGTCTACCTGGTGGTGCGCGACGACGACGGCACCGACTCGCAGCTGGCGGCGACCGGCGTCTACACGGTGACGCTGGCGATCATCGCCAACCCCGACGACAACGAAGGCGACCTCGGCAACGACGACGCGGCCACGGCCACGCCGACGACGTCGGGCAGCGAGCTCTCGGCGTCGCTGGCCACGCTGGCCGATCAAGACCTCTATCGCATCACGCCGCCGGCCTCGACGTCGCGCGAGAACCCGGGCGTGTTGATCGTGACCATCGAAACCGACGGCACCATCGACAAACGCACCTTCCGGCCCCAGGTCATCATCGTCGGCGCCGACCCCGAAGACGACAGCGCCCCCTGCGTGGCGACGTGCACCATCTGCGACGAGGCGCTGTGCAAAGAGCCGAGGCTGCAGCGCTTCGTCGACGCCAACACCTTTCGCACGGCCTACCCGCTGCGCGACGATCGGGCCGTCTACGTGCTCGTCAACGAAGCCGGCGACGACGCCTTTCAGGAGCGGGGCGGTTATCGGGTGCGGCTGGAGATCGTCGACGACAGAGACCCCGGCGAAGTGGGCGACGACTTCTTGATCCCGAACCTCGAGTTCGCCGGCTTCGCCAACAACGACGACCTGCGCGAGCAGTACCGCAACTCGATCGAGCGGGCCCGCGTGCTGGCCACCGACTATCCGCCGGTGTGTGACGACGCTGGCGAGCCGCTGGGCTGCCTGCCCATCGTCGACGTGCCCGAGCCCATCGACGGCGTCGCCCAGGAGCTGACCAAGGCCCTCGACTGCGGCGCGCCGGGCCTCGAGCCGCGCACGCTGACGGCGACGGGGCGTCTCAGCTACGAAGGCGACCGCGACTACTTCCGCATCGATCTGCCGCCGCGCAACTACTACGCGTTGAACTTCCGCTACTCGGCGACTGGCGTCGACAACACGCCGATCGAGCTGGCGCTGTTCGTCCACAACGGCGCCGGCCAGGTCATCGGCAACACCCTCGAGGCCGAGCAGACCGCCGGCTTCTGCCGCGACAGCACCGAATGCCCGGCGGCGTCGATCTGCGTCGACGAGGCCTGCTGGGCCGAGACCGACAGCAACCCCGACTTCACCAGCCATCTCTTTCCGGATCCCGATCCCGATCCCACCCGCCAAGACGACGCCGAGTGCTCGTTCGTCGGCAACATCGACGAGCCGCCGTATTTCCTCGAGGTCGTCGACAACGGCATCAACGACTTCGACACCGAGCTGACCTACACCTTTACGCTCGACGTGCTTTGCGGCTGCCCCGCCGTGTGCAACGTCGGCGACGGCCTGACGACCCGCTGCCAGGGCGTCGTCGACCCGACGTGATCAGTGAACCGAAGGACCCTGTCGTGAAGCGAATCGTCGTGCGTCCGTTGCTGCCTCTGCTGCTGTTGCCGGTGCTGTCGTGCAACGTGCCGGGGCAGCTCGCTCCGGGCTTCAGCCCCTATGACGTGCCGGTCAATTTCTGCAGCGGCGAGAACGAGCCGGTGGCGGTGTCGGTGCGCAACGTCGGCAACAACCCGGTCGAGCTCCAGAGCGCGGCGCTGGCCGCCGTCGCCGGCCACGAAGGCGACCTCGCAAACTTCGACGAGCCGACCCTCGACGTCACGAAGCTGCTGGCCAACGAGGTGGGGTTCATCCTCATCACCTACCGCAGCCCCGAGGGCGCCGAGCAATTCGTGAACCTGGTGGTCACCTCCGACGCCGAAAACGCCGAGCTCGTGATCCCCATCCACGCCTTTGGCTTCGTGCCCGACAACCGCGAAGCGGTGTGCAACGGCACGGCGGAGGGCGAAGGCGAAGGCGAAGCTGGCGAGGGCGAGGGCGAGGCCGGTGAAGGCGAGGGTGAAGGCGAGGGCGAGGGCGAAGGCGACGCGGGCTGATGGACTCGGAGAGT
>JBKJNL010000378.1:0-9174 GCA_046593615.1 Myxococcota bacterium
GCCTGCTCGGGCAGCGCCAGCGACAGCTCTTTGCGCAGCTGCAGGTACTGCGGCGAGATGGTGAACAGCACCAGCTCCCGGATGGCCAGGCGCACGCTCGTCGGCGAGCCGCCCGCCGTGCGCACGACCTTCACGGCCGCCGGCAGATCGCCCGACAGCAAGAAGCCGAGGCGGTCGCCGGTGTAGCCGACGCCGGCCTTCCAGTCCGACAGGTGCGTGCGGCCGCGGGCCACCACCCAGTCGCGCAGCGCCGGCGCCAACGTCGCCCGCAGGCTGTCCTGCTCGGTCGACGACAGACCCGAGAACAGCTCGCGCTGCACCTCGGCGCCGTGGCGATCGATGTCGGCCGACGGCTTCTCGACGTCGCGCGGTGAGAGGAACGCCGCCACCAGCCCCTCGAGCAGGCGGCGGATCTCGGCGGCGTCGAGGGACGCCGCCAGCAGCGCCCACGGCGACAGCCAGGCCACGGCGCGGCCCAGGGCAAAGGCGCGCTCGGGGGTCATGCCGCCGCGCAACACTTCGCCGGTGACGATGAGGCCGGGCTCGCGCGCCGGCAGCGCCGCGAACGGCGGGCCCTTCTGCACACCGTCGCCGCCAGGCTCGGTCGAGCCGAGCTCGGCCTGGTAGAGCGGCAGCGCGCCGGCGTAGCCCGCGAGTGCGGCACCCGTGCGCACCGCCATCGCCACCGACGCCGGCAGCTTCTGCTCGACGAGGGCGTCTTTGCGGCGCACGCCGAAGTCCTGCAGCGGACGACCCAGGCGCGGCAACAGGCGCGGGGCCACGACCTCGAGCACCTGGCGCACGGGGGTGCGCTCCATCGGGTGCGCCAGCTTCTTCTTGGTCGAGGTGATGTCGGCGGGCGGCAGCGGCCAGCGCGGAAACGGCGGGCGCACGGCGCGCACGGCGCGCACCATGTCGTCGTCGGCGATCTCCAGCGCGGTCATGGTGGCGGCGACGGCAAAGGCGTCGTCGGCCTGCCGCGAGCGGGCATAGACCGAGAACAAGCCGCGCCAGGCTTCGACGAGCAGGGTGTCGCGCTCGAGCACGGCGCGCCAGGCGGAGACGGCCTCTTTCCACTGGCCGAGCTCGACGTGCAGGCGGGCCGCGTCTTCGCGCGGCTTGATGGCGTCGGGGTCGAGCGCGCTCATCGCTTCGCAGGCGTCGATGGCCGAGCGCAGGTCGCGCAGGTCGTAGCGGCGCAGCTGCGCGAGCCGCTCGAGCAACACCAGCCGCGACGCGGTGTCGTTGCGATCGAGGGACTTCAGGCGTGTCGTGTAGAGCGCGTCGAGACCCTTGCCGTCCTTTTTGTCGGTGAAGAATTTCTCGGCGGCGTCGAGGATGACGGCGTTCTTCGGGTCGAGCTCGACGGCGGCCTTGATCTCGGTGGCGGCGACGTCGTCGGGCAGCCGCAGCTTCTTTTGCAGGCGGAACAGCCGCAGGTGCAGCGCCGCTTTCTTGGTCGGGTCTCGCTCTCGGGCGACCAGCGCCCGGCTCTGCTCGAGCACCACGCGCGGGTCTTCGCCCGAGAGCTCGAGGTCAAACAGCATCTCGCGCGCCGTCGACGCGTCGGGATCGTGCTGCAGGGCCTCTTCCAGCAGGCGCCGCGCGAGGGCCGTGTCTTTCTTGTGCACCAGGGCGATGCGGGCCTGCTTCTCTTTGAGGCGCGACTTCTCCGACGGCGCGATGGCCCGCTGCAGGTCGAGCAACAGCGCGCTCTCGAGCAGCTCGACGTCGACCTCTTCGCCGCCCCCGCCGCCGACCCCGCCGCCGCCGACACCGGACTCGTTGCTGTCTTCGAGGGCCATCACCAGGGCGCGCACCGCGCGATCCGACAAGGCCTCTTCGAGGTCGCCAGGCCGCTCGCTGGCCTGCACCAGGGCCAATGCTTTCTTGGCGGCTTTTTTGGCGCCGGCGATGTCGCCCTGCTGCAAGCGCAAGGCGCAGACCTCGCCCCAGACGTCGACGTGCACGGCGGGCTTCAAGGCATAGGCGTGGTGCAGCAGCACGGTCTCGAGCACCTCGCGGCGGCGGGCGTCTGCGTCGGCGGCTTCGGCCGCGGGTGCGGGCAGGCGGCCGGCGTGGGCGAGGTGGCGGGCAAAGGCGAGCAGCGTCGGCAGGTCGTCGCCGCGTTCTTCGAGCAGGCTCTCGAAGCGCTTGCGGGCTCCGTCGCGGTCGCCGTCTTGCGTGACTGCCAGGGCCAGCAACCGACGAAAGCCAAAGGGCAGGGAAGCACCCTGGGCCTCGGCCGAGAGCAGCGGGCGGTAGAGCTCGTCGACGAGCTCGGGGGCCGGCACCGCCAGGGCGGCGTCGACGTCGCGCTCGCCTTGCAGGGCCAGGGCCCGCACCTGCAACAAGCCGGTGAGGGCTTCGATGTCGGCGGGCCAGGCGTTCAGCGCGGCCTCGAAAGCGGCGGCGGCGGCGGTGGGATCCTGGCGCTGGCCGGCGCCTTCGGAGTGCACGCGCCCCAGCTTCACCAGCGTCTGGGCCTTTTCGCGGCCCGACTGCAGCGACGACAGACCGGTGAGGGCTTCGACGACGACGTCTTTGTCGCCTTTCTGGCGGGCCAGCTGGTGCAGGGCCTCCCAGCCTTCGCGCAGGGTGCGATCGACCTCGACGGCCGCGCGGTAGCGCTTGAGCGCGTCGTCGCCGCGCTGCAGGTGCTCTTCGAGCAACTTGCCGATGCGCAGGTGCACGCGGCCCAGGGCCGAAGCGGTCCCGGAGCGGGGGTTTCGGGCGCCGACGTCTTTTTCTTCGGCGGCGATCTTTTCGAGCGCGGCCAGCGCCGACGGCGCATCGCCGATCTCGAGCAGCAGCTCGGCGTGGGCGTCGAGCACGCGCAGGTCGCGCGGCTGCAACAGCACGGCTTTTTCGACGAGCTCGCGGGCCCGTCCGCGCTTGGCCAGCTTCTCGCGGGCCAGCTCGGCGCCGCGCAGCAACAGCCGGGCGGCGTCTGGTGCGCGGGCCCCGTTGGCGAGGTCTTCGAGGAGGTCGACGGCATCGCCGACGCGTCCCTGCCCCAGCAGGGTCTCGAGCACGCGCTCGACGAGGGGTACGTCGCCGGGGGCCAGGCGGGCGGCCTCGACGAGGACGGCGGCGGCTTCGTCTTTTTTGTCAGCGGTGGACAGCGCGCGGGCCAGCCGCTCGAGGGCCTGGCGGGCGCCATCTTTGTCGTCGGCGGCGTTGGCGGCGTCGGCGCGCGCGCGCAGGGCGGTGGTGACTTCGGCGGCGCGGCGGGGATCGTCCTGCAGCAGGTCGGCGAGCACGGTGGTGGCCCGGGCATCGCCGGGCACGCGCAGCAGCAGCTCGCGCGCGGTGGCTTCGGCGCCGACCTTGTCGTCGACGGCGGCGCGCAGCTCGAGGAGCTCGCGCAGCACCGAGGCCACCTCGCTGTTGCTCGCCCCACTGGAGCGCGCGCCGACCTTGTCGTCGACCTTGTCGTCGACCTTGTCGTCGACGCTGGCGACGACGCGGGCCAGACGCGCCAGGAAGCGCGCGCGCTCGTCGGGCGTGGCCCGCTTCTCGTGGGCGCGGCGGGCCTGCATGCGGGTGGCGGCGTCGACGGCACCGCCGCTGCCGTCTTTGGCGCCGGCCTCGCGCGGCGGATGCTCGAGCACCAGCTGGGCCCAGGCGGCGAGGGCCTGGCTGTCTTTGCGGGCCTCCTCGAGCAGCTCGATGCGAAAGCGCACCAGCCGGATGCGTCGGGTCTGGGCGGCGTTGACGACGACGGGGTCGGCGCCGTCGACGTGGATGGCCCGCCAGGCGCGCAGGTGCAGCGTGTCTCTGCGCTCGACGTCGCCGTGATCGCGCAGCACCTTGTCGAGGAAGCCAAACAGCGGCCCGTCGGGACCGTCGCTGGCGGCCACCTCTTCGAGCAGCGCGTGGACGGCGTCGACGTCGTGGCCGGCGGCCTTTGCCCCGGCGAGCCACAGCGTGGCGAACGCCGATCGCCGCTCGGGCGGCAGCGCCTGTTGCAGCTCGCGGATGAGCGTCGCGGCCCGCTCGCCGTGGCGCACGGCGTCGTGCTTCAGCCGCTGGACGGCGTCGTCGGGCAGCTCCCCCGACGGCGCCAGGGCCACCAGCGCGCGGGCGGTGAGGCGCATGACGCGCGGGTCGCCGGGCGCGACCGCTTGCAGCGCGGCGGCGCAGGCCAGGCACGCGTCGACGTCGTCGGCGTCGACGTCGTCGTTGGCGGCGCCGGCGAGCAGGCCCTGGGCCCGGGCCACGAGGTCTTCGCGCGTGGGCGCGCGGGGTGCTTCAACGACAGCCTCGTTGCCAGCGTCGTTGCCAGCCTCGTCGCCAGCGTCGTCGCCAGCGTCGTTGCCAGCGTCGTTGCCGGCGGAGGCAGCGTCGCGCCCATCGTCAGCGCGGTCGACGACCTGTTCGACGCCGCCGCCCGAGAGGCTGACCGGGCCGCTGCGAAACGGGTGGTCGTCGTCGTCGCCAGCCGCGCGATCATGGCGCGGGTCGGTGACCTCGAGATGGCCTGGCGCCGACGGGAATTCGATGCCGCCGCCGCCGGCGATGCTGTCGAAGCGCAAGGGCGCCGGCGCCACGTGGGTGTCACGCCGCGGGTCCGGGTTTGCGGTGAGCGCGGGCTCGGGCAACGCGTCACCGAGGGACAGCAGCCGGCCCCCGCTGACGGCGGCGGGCACCGCCTCGGGCACCGACTGTGGGAAAGGCAGCAGGCTGTCACCGGAGGGCAGGGTGACGTCGAGCGGCATCGACGTCGACGGCGACGTGGTCTCGACGACATCGCTGCCGTGGCCGCGGCGCTGCTTCTTCTTTTTCTTGCGGTCTTTCTTCGACAGCCCTGTCTCGTCGCTGTCGGGACCCGGACCCGAGATGCCGCGCGGCGCGCTCGACTCGGCGTTCTCGGAGACAGCCGGCGCCGCGAAGGGCGCGGGCATCGTCGGCGGCGGCTTCGCCACCGACAACGCGAACGACGCCGCAGCGGATGCAGCCGACGAAGCCGACAACGTCGCCGAGAGCGAGCCCAACGGCGACACCGACACCGACACCGAGCTCGTTGCCGACCGCAGCGGCGGCGCCGGCGTCGACACCGCGGCCGCGGCGATCGGCTCGGGCAGGGAGCTGACCGATGGCGGCGGCGCGACCGGGGCCTCGTCGATCGGCGCTGGCAATGCCCACGACGAGGGCGTGCTCGGGGGCGTGCTCGGGGGAGACGGCGGCGGCATGTCCTCGGCAAGCAGGTCCGAGGGCAGGGCGGTCGGCGCCACCGGCGGCAGCGTCTGCGTCTCGAGGATCGCGCGCTGGTCGATGGTGCGGTCGCCGCGCGGCACGAGCACCGAGGCTTCGTCGTCGACGGGTGGGGCGCCGAAGTCGCGCTCGACGGTGGGGCCTTCGCCGCTGTCCGACGGCACCGGTGGCACCGGTGGCACCGGTGGCAACGGCGGCCGGGTGGCGCGGCGGGAGTCTTCGCGCTCGGCCAGTGAGCGCAGTGCAGGGTCGAGCTGCTCTTCGGAGACGACAGCGTCGTCGGCGCTGAGCTCGGGCAGCACCTTGACCTCGTCGGTGAACACCGGCCGGTCAAACGATTCGGCCTGGGCGTGGAACGCGTCTTCGAGGGCCGCGGCGATGCCTTGTTCGATGGCGGCTTCTTCGCCGCTGTCGGGCAGCGGCGGCGGCACCGACGCAACGGGCATCGACGGCGGCGGTCCGACGTGGGTGGCCATGTCGGGGTTCATGGCGCTGGCCAGGCGCGCCTCGACGTCGTTGTCGGCAAAGAACGGCGGCGGTCGGGTGTCATCCACGGAAACCGGTGGCGCGGCGGTCGGCAGTGGCGGCAGCTCAAGCTCGACGATGTCGGCGACGACCGGCGCGCGGCCAGACGATGACGACGGTGATGACGACGGTGATGAAGACGGTGCCGGATCAGGAGCCGTCACCGCAGCGGGCACCGGCACCGACACCACCACCGACGGGGCCTCGAGCACCGGCGGCAGCGCAAAGGCCAGCTCAAGCTCGTCGCGCAGGCGCTCGGCCTTTTTGCGCGCGGCTTTTGTCTCGTGCTGTTGCAGCGAGCTCACGTAGGCCGACAGCGCCGACTTCTTGTCGTTCTTGGTCTCTTGCAGGGCGCCGAGCTTGTTGAGCGCGGTGGCCCGGGCCCGGGCCGGCACCGAGGTCTCGTCGCCGATGGACTGGAAGAACGCCGCGGCCTCGTCGAGCCGTTTGACGTCGAGGGCCAGCCGGTACACGTCGTCGATGTACAGGCCTTCGGGAATTTTCCGCGCGGCCTTGAGGGCCTCGAAAAAGGCCTTTTCCTTGTCGAACAGCACGACCTCGTAGAGGCGGCCGAGGGCGCGGCGCAGGCGTCCCTGCAGGGCGTCGTCGCCCTTGGCTTTCTTGATCGCTTTTTCGAGCAGGGCCACCGCCGGCTCGTGGCCCCCGGCCGCGGTCACCGTGCTCTTGAGCGTGGCGTCGTCGTCGGCGGACAGGCGCAGCGCCAGCACCAGCGCGCGGCCGAGGCCTTCGCCGTCGTTCAAGACGTCGCGGGCGAGGGCGGCGGCTTCGAGGGCGCGGGCGGCGGCGTCGCCGGCGGCGGCTCCCTCGACGAGGGCGGCGGCTTCGAGGGCGGCGGCGCGGCGGTACTGCCAGCCGGTCAGCTCGTGCTCTTCGGTGCCGCCGCCGCGCTTCTGCAGGATGACGACGTGCAGGGCTTCGGCGAGCCCCAACGGCCCCTGCTCGGCCTTTACCCGATCGAGGGCGTCATCGACGGCGTCGTCGTTTCCGGCGCGGAGGGCAGCGTCGAGGTCCATGCGGCGCGGAGACTACAGGTTTCTGCCGAAGGGGTCTGGTTGGGCCAGTCGCCCGCGGGGTTCAGCCTGACGTCGACCGCCCGCTCACAGGCTCTCGACGCCGGACGCTAAAAGGCGCTGCCGACGCCGAGAAAGAAGTTGATCGGCTGGTCGATGGAGCGGCGCGTGATCGGGATGCTCCACTCGAAGCGGAACGGCAGCACCGGAGTTTCCAACAAAAGACCGAAGCCGGTCGACATCATGAGCGAGTTGGCCAGCAGAAAATCGGTCTTCCGATCGATGGCAGAACCGTCGAGCTCGTCTTCGCCGAACGCGTTGCCGACGTCGACAAAGGCGAAGCCGCGAAACGGCGTGCCCGGCCAGATCGGCACCTCGACCTCGAGGTTCTGCACGACCTTGACGACGCCGCCGACCGCGACCGTGGCCGTGCCGCTCCCTTGCAGCGGCACGCTCTGCACCGGGCCGATGGTGCGCGGAAAAAAGCCGCGCAGCGAGCCCAGGCCGCCGAGGAAATAACGATCGGTCACCGGAGCCTGGCCTCCCAGTGGATTGAAGACCCCGCCGACCTGGGTCTGCGACTTGAAAGTGATGTCCCAGATCGGCGACCAGAAACCCTTGAGGTTGGCGGTGGCGTCGACAAAGGCCAGCTCGGAACCGTTCAGCCCCGAGCCCGTCCAGGGGCCCGCGGTCGAGGCGTCGAGCGACAGGGTCACACCGTTTCTCGGCGACAAGCCGCCCTCGCGGGAGTCGAAGCCGCCGCGGGCTTCGAGGGTGTTTCTGAACGTGTCTTGCGGCAGCAACGACGAAGGCTCGAGCAGCTTGCCTTCGAAGCTCTGCACGCCGCCGTATTCGACGCCGAGGCCGCCGCCGACGAACAGCCGCGCGGGGCCGCCGAGCTGGAAGCCGAGCTCGTGGGCGTAGTTGGCGCGCAGCGACGAGCCGAACAGCGACGCGATGGAGAAGTCGAGGTAGCGCAGCTCGCGGCGGTGGGCCTCGAGGGTCGCCGACGACCGCGTCGACAACAGCCGCGGCTCGGTGATCGAGGCGTCGAACAGAAAACGCAGCTGCGACCACTGCACCGAGGCAAAGGCCTGCAGGCCGGTGCCGAACAGGTTCCGGTCGCCGGCGACGCCGATGAAGATCAGGCCTTCGTTGGCGTCGCCGAACACCGCCGGCGACAACAGCCAGGTGACGGTTTCAGCGACGACGAATTCGACGTCGACCCATGCTTCAGGCGGCGCTCCTTCACCGTCGGTGATGCGGGGCTCGCCGTCGGTGACTGGCACCGCCCGCGACGTCGCCGACTGCAAGATGCCGGTCTGCATCAGCTGCTTCTCGCTGCGCTTGACGAGGCGGTGGTCGTAGTTCTTGCCGGTCTCGACGAGGATCTCGCGGGCGAACACGTGCTCCATCGTGCCCTTGTTGCCGACGATGCGGACGTCGCGCACGCGGGCCAGCGGCCCCTTCACCAGCTTGAGCGTGAGCGCGATGCCCTTCTGCTCGGGCTTGCCCGACGGCGGCGCGACCATGGCGATCTGCTGCTCGAAGCGCGCGAACGGATGACCGCGCTCGCGCCAGGCATCGAGCAACGGGTCACTTTGCTGCTGCAACGAGACGAGGTCGGCGACGTCGCCATCTTTCATTGCGATGCGCGCCCGCAGGATGTCGGTGGTGGCCAGCCCGGCCTCGTCGTCGTCAGCAGCGTCGTCACGGTCGTCGTTGCCGGCTTTCGGCGCGGGCCCGATGGGCGGCAGCTCACCGGTGAAGGTCAGAGAGGCGAGCTCGAACTGCGCGCCTTCGACGACGGTGAGGGTGACCTCGAGGCCGGCGAGGGCCGGCAGGGCAACGACCCGGGTGTCGACGACGCGGGCCTCGAGGAAGCCGCGCTTGTAATAGTTGAGCACCAGCCGCTGCTGGTCTTGATCAAGGAACGGCCGGTGGAACAAGCCCGCCCGCGTCAACGCCCCGAGGGGCTCGGGCGGCCGCGAGAAGAAGCCCTCCTTGAGGTCGACGTCAGCGACGCGTTCGTTGCCGATGATGTTGACGGTCTTCAGCTCGGCGCGCTCAAACGCCTGGATGGCAAACACCGCGCGCTTGCCCTGCGCGGATGTGCCGTCGGCGACGTCGACGTTGACGATGGCGTTGAGGTACCCGCGGGCCCGGTACTGCTCGGTGATGGCCGCCGCGTCGGCCGAGAGCATGGCCAGATCGAGGGGCGTGCCCGCTCGGCTGCGCATGAAGGTCAGCAGCGTCTCTTCCTTGAAATAGACGCGGTTCACCCAGTCGATGCCTTCGAGCAGCGGCACCTCGGGCGCGGCGACGCCTGGGTGTTCGACGACGTCGATGGCGATGGCGTCGTCGGCGGCGGGGGCGACTGGTGATCCGCCGCCCGGTCCGG
>JBKJNL010000713.1:0-16934 GCA_046593615.1 Myxococcota bacterium
GTGCGGTCTCGCTCGCCGAGAAAAAAAAAGACGCGCGAATGCGCGTCGGTGAACGAGATTGATCGCGGTGCGGTGAGCGGTGCGGTGAGCTCCGTGGTGCGTGTCGACGATGAGGCGACGTCTGGGCCAGGCCGAGTCTCAGCGGCCCTGCAGGATGCGTGGCCCGACGATCATGAGACGTGGCCCGACGCGCCGAGATCACGCACGTCGACGTCGAGGGGCCGCAGGCGGATCGAGCCGCGACCGGTGAGCGCCGAGCGGCGCTCTTGCTCTTCGCGTCGACGACGAAGGGCCAGCTCGGCGGCGTGGGCCAGGGCGAGGTGCAGGGTGCCTTCGCTCCAGGGCTTCTCGATGAAGCGAAAGACGTGGCCCTCGTTGATGGCCCGCAGCGCCAACGCCCGATCGCTGTGGCCGGTCATCATCATGCGCACCACCGGCTCGTGCTCGAGGCGCAGCGCGGCCAGCAGATCGACGCCGCTCATCCCCGGCATGGTGTGGTCGCTGACCACGACGTCGACCTTTTGCTCGCCGACGATTTGCACGACCTGCCGCGGATCGTTGACGAAGGTCAGCTGCCAGGGCGTCGCGCGCAGCGTGCGGCGCAGCGAGCGGAGCAGGAGGTCTTCGTCGTCGACGAACAAGATGTGCACGCGGTCTTCGAGCATCGGGGCCTCCGGTTCAGACCCGGCATCGACCGTCGGATCAAGAACTGAAGGGCAGCTCAGCGCGCGATCCGCCGCCTGGTGTCGATGTTTGCGTTTGCCTTTCATTCGCCTGGTTCGGGTCAGACAGTTGGTCCTGCGCCTGTCTGCGCCTCGCCTGGGCCTGAGCCTGGGCCTGCGCCTGCGCCTGCGCTAGCGCCAGCGGCGGGCGAGCGATGACAAACGCAACTGTGTCCCGCCGCGCCACGACAAAAAAGAAGAGCCAGCAGTCACCTGCCGGCTCTCCCTCGAGAACGCCCTGACAACCAGGAAGTCAGACGTTCTGGAGCTCTTCTTCGGCGCTGGCGCGGATGCCGTCAGCGGCGCTGCGGAAGCTCTGTGCCTTTTCCGTGATCTGACCCTTGATCTGGCCAGCCTTGGTGCTCGCGGCCGACTTCAGCTGACCGGCCTGGTCCGAGATCGCGGTGCGCAGCTGCGGGCCGCTCTTGGGGGTGAACAGCGCGACGACGGCGGCGCCGACCACGACGCCGGCGGCGACGAGGCCGACGGTGCGGAGGATGTCCTCGGAATTGGTGCGCGAGGGGGCGTAACCGAGCTGACGAAAGATCCACTCAGGATTGGGGGTGTTCATGTTTCTTCTCCGGTGTTGTTCGACGTGGACGAGAACGGGGATTCTTCCGACGACGTCGCGCGTCGGGAGGCCCTGGTTGAGTCGGTGGTGGCGGGCGTGAGCCCGCCCTTGAGCGCAGTCAAAGCCGCGTCGAGCGCGTAGGCGCCGCCGGCCTTGAGGCCGATGCGGATCAAGCTGCGTGTCAGCGGCGCAGACAGCCCGCCGCCGACGAGGAAGCCGGCGCCGGCCGCGCCGCCGAGGGTGGCCAGCGGGCTCTCTTTGACGGACTTGGTGATGAACGCGTCGGCGACCGCAAAGGTCGACTTCATCTGCGCGCCCAACGTGTAGGCGGCTTGTTTGAGGGCCATCGAAGCCTGGACGATGTCGACGTCTTGCTGCTCGGTACCCGGGGTCGCTGCGCGAGCCTGACCGTGCGGGGCACCGGGCGTCGGCGTGATGTGGAGATTGTCGATGTCGAGATCGGGATTGTAATCGGCGGGCATCACGGCCTCCTTCACATGCGGGAGAGAAGACGACCGACGACGAAGCCGGCGGCGACGGCACCAGCGACGGCGACCACGGGGTGCTCGTCGACAAAGACCTTGACCTTCTTGCTCACGGCCTCGAGCTGCTCTTTGGCCTGGGCGACCTTGGGCGAGTTGGCGAGGTCTTCGAGGCCGCCAAGGACGTGTCCGTCTGCTTCGGTCAACGCGGAACCGTTCTGCATGCTTCTCTCCTGGTTGGGACGGTGGTGACTTCTCTGAGATGGGGACGAGACGTGATCAACTGCGCGAGAGGCCAATCAGCAGGCCGACGGCAAAGGCGCCGGCGATGACGACGACGGCGTGGTCGACGACCGCGTCGTGGGCGGATTCGCGGATGTCGTGGCGGACCTGGCGCGTGGCGTTGGTCGCGATGTGCGCGACGCTGTGGGCGAGCTCGCCAGGTTGCAGGGCCGGCGTCGTGCGCAGGTTTTGCCAGGCCTCTTTCAGCTGGGCGTCGTAGGCCTCGACCGCCAGGGCCAGGCGGTCGGACTCGTTCTCGTCGCGCTTGTTCATGGCTTCTTCCCGGCACCGGCTTTGATGTCGGCGGCGTTGTAGTCGGCGTCTTCGGCGAAGTTCCGCTTGGCGCTCTCTTTGGCGCCGCTCTTCTTGGCGACGACGAACAAGGCGCCGGCGCCGATCAGCTGGATGCCGCCGACGATGAGCATCGCCCAGTGCCGACCGACGTGCGGCGTGAGCGCCAGGGCCAGTCCAACGGAGAGGAAGATCCAGGACGAGAGAGCCACGATGCCCGCGGCGGCCATGAGGCCGGCGTTCTGCACGATGGCGGAGGCGCGGTCGCCGGCGGTGTCGACGACGCCCTGGGCCTTGCTCGTGGCCTTGTGGACCATCAGCTCGAAGCGGGCGTGGGCGGCCTTTTCAGCGGCCTCGGCCAAGCGTTGCACGGCGTCGAGCGCCTCGGCCGGCGGACTGTGGGCCGGCAGCAAGCGCATGCCCGGCTCAGCCGTCAACGACGCCAACGACTGCGCGGAACCGTTCGATTTGTGGGGCAAGGCGGCGGTGGCCATGGGTCGTCTCCTGGTGCGTGACCCGTTTGCAGCGTTGGTGCCAGCGTGATCGCGGCAGCGAGATGCCAAGCGGTTCGGCAGCGGTGGTGCGCGTTGGCTCGACTGGGGCGTTTGTGTGATCCCGCACCCTCGTGTTGCGGTCATCGCTGCTGGCGCGGCTTCACGACCCCGTGCGAGCGATACCGCCGCCACCGCCCACACGCCTGCGAGCTTGCTGGTGGCACCGCGGCCTCGGGGTTTCGTCGCAGGGGAGCGCGCTGGCGCCGTCGATGCGCGAGAGAATGCGGCCGGGTGCCCGGGGGACGCTGCTCACGCTGGTCACGCTGGTGAAGGCCCGCTGCGACGACGCCGGCGAGACCCGCCGGGCCGAACGCCGGAGAGGCTCACGGGACGTCGCCCACCGAACCGTCGACCAGCGCACCACCGAGGTGCGCGCCGCTCGGCAGCTCGCCGGCGAAGAACGAGGCCAGGGCTTCGAAGAGCGCGGCCTTCAAGGCGGCCACCACGGCCATGACGATGTCGACGGTGGCGCCGCTGAATTCGCCCTGGAAAGCGAGGTGCGCCTCCTGGCCGCCCGAGGCGGTGAGCACCTTGGCCGCGGTGTCGACGAGGCCGGCGACGAGCTTGCTGCCGAGCTCGTGGTGCAGCGACGCGATCCCGGCGACCTCGACATTGTGGGCCTGGGGTTTGACGACGCCGCGGAAGCGCCCGTCTTTGGCCGCGATCTCGGTGAAGAGGTCGAGCGTGCCGCTGCTGAATTCGGCGGGGGCCACCGCGGTCGACGGCAACGTTGCGCCGCGGGCCAACTGGGCGAGCGCCTGGCTCCAGTCGTTGAGCGCCGGCAGGGGCAGGCCGGTGACCGAAGCGTCGAGGTCAAAGGTCGGCTTCTGCGCCGTCGGCGACAGCTGCATCTGCGCCTGCAGCGCGCCCCAGCCGACCGCGGTGCCGCGGGCCGAGACCGAGCCGTACAGCGGCTTCGTCAGCTGCGCACCGTTGGCGAGGTTGTCGGCGGTGACGGCGATGTCGACGACGTGGAGGTCGAGGGGCCGGCTCGCGCCCGACGGCAGGGTGACGTCGGTGCTGAAGAAGACCGCGCCGTCGTCGATGACGAGCCGGTCGATGCTCATCGGCAACATGTCGCGCAGCAGGGTGGCCACCGTCATGTCGATGCCCCGCTGGCCCACAAAGCGGGCCGTCGGGGCCTCGAGCGTGATCGAGCCGACCACGGTGCCTTTGAGCAGGGCCTCGAGGTCGATGGCGGCGTCGATGTGGCGGACCTCGAGCAGGGGCGCCTGGTCGACGTCGGCGCGGCCGTGGACGGTGAGGCCGTCGACGGACCAGGCGCCGCGCCAGGGCGCGAGGTCGAGGTCGACGATGCGCACCCGGTAGGCCGGGTTCTGGCGATCGAGCAGCCGGTTGACGACGGGGACCAGGGCCATTTCGACGGCGACGAACAACAAGGCCAACAACACCGCGAAGAACGTCACGTTGCGCAGGGCGCGCAGCGGGCGGTTGTCGTGGATCGCGGTCGTCATGTGGGGGCTCCGTGCAGCGTTGCGCCAGGGGGCGTGACGCTTGTTGGAGCGCGACCTTGCGAGCGGCGTGCCGCCGGGTTCGCCCCGCTGGCCTGGGCGCTGGTCTGGGCGCTGGTCTGGGCATTCGGGTCGTTGCGGATCGCGCGGCGGGCCACCGTGAAGCGCTCGTGCACCGAGCCGGCGGCGCATCCCACCAACAGCGTGGTCGCCGAGAACCAGGCCCAGATGAGCACGGCGATGACCGAAGCCGCCGGACCGAAGCTCGTCTCCGAGGCCGCGTAGGGCAGGATGAGGCCGACGAAGCTCTTGCAAAAAAGGAACAGTGCGGCGGCAACGACACCACCGATGGCGGCCGAAGGGGCGGGCAGGTGCGGGTGGGCGAGCACCCGGTAGATGACCGACGTCAGGGCCGCGAACAGCAGGAACGACACGACCGCGTTGGCGGTGGCAATGAGCCAGTAGGTGCCGAACCAGGCGTCGAACGTCGTCGTCATCACCGTGATGATCGAGCTGGCCAAAAGCGACAGCGCCAGCAGCGTGGCCGCGGCGACGATGACCAGCGCCGACATGACGCGGCTGCGGACCAGCGACCAGCCCCCGCGGGCCACCTTGCGCCAGCGCGACTTAGCCGGCGGCTTCGGCGGCGGCAGCTTGGCCGACTTGCCGGCGGACACGCGGCGCACGATCTCGAGTGCGTCGCTCAGCTGCGAAAAGACGCCGCTGGCGGTCCACATGAACAGCAGCAAGCCGATGATGGCCGCGGCGCCCTGTCCCTTGCCGGCGCTGCGCTCGACGAGGTCTTGCACAAACAGGGCGCTCGAGTCGCCGATCATGTTGTTGAGCGAGCCAAAGACCCGGCCCTGCACGGCGTCTTCGCCAAAGACGAAGCCGGCCACCGACAACAGCACGAGGACGACGGGGCCGAGAGACAGCAGCACGAAAAAGGCGATGGCCGCGGCCAGCTGCAGCACGTGCGCGTCGTTGAAGACTTTGACGGTGCGGATGATGCCTTTGACGACGGGCCGATCTTTGAACGACGTCAGCTTCTTCAGGTTGGCCTGGGCCGCGGCTTTCTTGGCCGCGCGCAGCTCTTGCGCCGTCGGCGGCGGCGTGATGTCGCGGGCCTCGACCGGCAGCGCCGGATCCGACGACGACGTTGACGGTGACGAAGACGTCGACGGTGACGTCGAAGAACGGCGGGCGCCGTCGGGCGCCGGTGCTTCGTCCGGCAACGCCCGCTGCGACGCCGTCGGCGCCACGACGAGCTCGCTCATTTGCTCGCCTGGCCGATGTCGCCCGAGCCCATCTCGTTGGTGGAAGCGTTGATGGCCAGCCGGTTCTGGAAGGCGACTTCGGCGCGGGCTTCGACGACCTCGGCAGCGCGCGCCCGCTCTTCGAATTCGGTTTCCTTCTGCTGGTCGCGCACGACGGCGACGCCGACCGATACGAGCAGACCGAGCGCGAGGAGGAGGTTCAGCTTCATGGCGCGTGCATGAGCACGCCCCGTGCCGTCGTCGGGATCGCGGGCGGCGGCGAACATTGCCCGCGATCTGGGGCAAGAAGGCGGCAGTGGGGCGGCAGTGGGGGCGGCGATCCAAACCCGGCCCGTCGTCTGCCGAGCAGGACATGCCAGCAGACGGCGTGAGGAAAGGACAACCGGGGCCTGTGCCCAGCAACGCTGCGCCTGGGACAGCGTGGCGCCGCCGCGTTCGCTTGCAGCGAGACCTGAAGCGTCGTTGACGCAGCGGTGTCGTGGCGCGCTGGTCATCGGACGCCAGTTTGCCGCGGCAGACATCACGGTGGCGCGTCCACGATGGAGGTCGGCGCGGCGGCGACGGCACCGTGGGCAGCCGACCGGCGACCGCATCAGACACCTCTGCATCCTGGGCGGGCCCACCACTGTACGTTGGTGCAGCGGTGCGGTCGGGGTCGGCCCGGCGGTGCCGATATGCCTGCTCGCGCACTGCGCTTGCCGTGTCCTCGAAACGGGCACGGCCGTTGCTCATGTTTCCGGCATCAACGTTACACCGGAGGCTACAATGATTTCGTTTCTCCTTTGGATCGCGATGGGTGCTTTGGTCGGTTGGCTCGCGAGCCTGCTCATGAAGACGGACGGGGCGCAGGGCGCTCTGCTGAACATCGTCGTGGGCATCGTCGGCGCGTTCGTGGGCGGATTCATCTTCCGCGCGCTGGGCCTGCCCGGCAGCAACATCAACGACGGCTTCTCGGTCTACAGCGTGCTCGTCTCGATCGTTGGTGCCGTCGTCGTCGTGGGCTTGGTGTCGCTGCTGCGGCGCTCGACGCGGCGAACCATCTGACCGCAGTCGCATGAACAAACAGAAACCACCGCGGCGCCGAAAGGCGCCGCGCTTCTTTTGCGACGCGCTTCTTTGCGCCGGGCCCTCTGGGCGGATCGTCGCGCTTTGCCTCGATCCGCCAAAACGGTGCGCACGATCGCGGCGATGTGGCGGGCGCCGAACAAGCCAGCGAACGCGACGACGAACGCGACGACGAACGCGACGACGAACGCGACGACGGAGCTGGCGGCGGCACGTGTGCTGCACACGATGCGGCAACACCTCAGGAGCCCGCCATGTCGACCGCCCAATCCCGCAAGCTGCTTGTGCTCTCGTTCGAGTCCCGCTTGTTTGCGCAAGAGGCCTTGCTTGCCGCGACCCGGCTGGAGGGGGAGGGCAAGATCCTGGTGCACGACGCGGTCTTTGTGACCCGCCACCCCTCGGGCGACGGCAGCGTCGTCGAAGAGACCCGCGACCCCGACGCCGTCGAATCCGCGTTCGGCGGCGGCTTCTGGGGCCTGCTGTTCGGCACGCTGCTGGCGGGTCCGGTCGGGGCCATCGTCGGCGCCGCTGGCGGCGCGGGCGCCGGGGCCCTCGCCGCGGCCCTCATCGACTACGGCGTGCGCGACGAGACGGTCAAGAAGCTGCGCGATCACCTGGCCCCCGGCCGCACCGCGCTCGCCCTGCTGGTCAGCCACCTCGACGAAGCCGCGGTCGTCGAAGAGCTGCACCGCTTCCAGGGCGCCGAGCTCGTGCAGAGCGACTTCACCCCGCACCTCGAGGATGCGCTGCGCGAGGCCCTGGCCCTCCACCCGGCCAGCGAGGGCAATGCGTCCACGACACCACCGACGGACGCGTCCACGACGATGCCGTCGCCGACGACGCCGCAGGAGCAGCTGGCAAACGAGGTGACCGCGCCGCTGCCCATCTCGCAGTTCGCCCGCTGACGGCCCGCTCATCAACGCGCTCACCACCGGGCGCGTTGATGAGGACGCATCCTGGTCGTGCACGATCGTCGAGATGCCTGACCAACGTTCAGATGCGCCGCTGACGCATGCCCGTTCCTGGGGCCCGTTCCTGGGGTATGCGTGCCGCGTGTCGCTGCGTGGTCCTCCCGATGTCTTCCAGAGTCAGGTGCTTTCGCGCCTGCTGGCGGCGCCTGCTGAGTTGATCCTCGACGCGTTGCCGCCGCTGCAGCCGCAGACGCGGTTCCTAGAGGTCGGCGCCGGTGGCGGCGTGGTTGCCCGGGCCCTCGTCGAGCGCATCGCCGGGCTCGGGCGCCTGGTGGCCGTCGACGACGACCTGGAGCTCGCCGCGGCGCTGCCCGCGGGACCGCGTCGTGCGGCCCGCGCCGTGGCCGGCTTCCCCGACCTGCCCTTCGCCGCCGCCACCTTTGACGTGGCCATCGCCAACCTGGTGCTGGGCGACGCGGTCCGCGACGGGCCGCGCCTCGCCGAGCTGCGCCGTGTGCTGCGTCCGGGCGGCTGGCTGCTGGCCACCGTCGTCGTGCGCGGCAGCTTCGAAGAGCTCTTCGATTTGCTGGGGGACGGCTGCGCCGACGCGCTGCTGCCGCACGAGGCGGGCGCGCTGCACGCCGCGCGCGCCGCGCTCCCCGACGAAGACGCCCTGAAAGATCGCTTCGTTGACGCCGGCTTCTCCGTCGCCCACGTGGGCGTCGAAGAGCGGTTGCTTGGCCTGCTCGCTGGCGCCGCTCTCGTCGACGATCTGCTGGTGCGCGAGGTGTTGCTGCCGGGCCTGATCGGCGCGCCGCTGGCCGACCACGCGCTGCTGGCCCTGCGGTCGGCCGCCGACCGCCACCATTCGTCAGGCATGCCGCTCAAGGCCCGAACGGCCATCGTCACCGCGCGGATCGATCGTCTGCGGGCCTGACCTGTCGCTCGCGCACCCCGTCACCAGCGGTGAACAAGAACCCAGCGCCGTCAGCGCCGCCGCTCAGTCGTCGCTGCCGTCGTGGTCGTCGAAGCCGCCGCCGCCGCCGCCGCGCCCGCCACGACGTCCGCCGCCACCGAGACCGCCGCCGCGCGCTTCTTTGACCATCTTCATGGTGTCTTTCATGACCCCGGGCAGGGCGAGCACCACGCGGGCCTGCTCGGTGGGCGTGAGGAACTTCGCGGTGTCGTCGAGCAGCAGCTGCACCTGGTCTTCGTCGCGGGCGGCGTCGACGAGGGTCTTCATCTGGGCCTTCAAGGCCGCGTCGTTGCCCTTGCTGTCGACGAGGGCGCGCAGCTTCTCCATCTCGCCGCGCTTCTTCTGCCGCGCCTGCTGCTTGCGCTCCATGTGGGCCTTGATGGCGCTGCCGAGCTGCAGCGATTTCTTTTCGTCAAGGTTGGCGCGCGACGCGAGCTCGACGGTGACGTAGGTCTGCACCTTCTGGCGGACGCGCTCGCGCAGCTCACCGCGCTTGCCCTCGCCGAGCTTGCCCTCACCGCCTTTGCCATCGCCCTTCTGGGCCAGGCGCCGCGCTCGCGGCGACCCCTCTGCCGACGGCGACGACGGCGACAACCACGACGGCCCCGGCGACAACGACGACGACGACGACGGGTCAGACGGCGTGGCAGTGGCGACGCCAGCGACGACGAGGGACAGGGCGAGCACGATCTTTTTCATGGCGACTCCTTTAGAGGGCAGGGCGAGAGCGAGAGCTAGAGCTGGAGGGCCCGGTCGAGCGCGGCCTCGATGTCCCTCAGCTCTCTGGGGGTCGACCCGTCGAGCGCGGGGATCGCAAAGAGGTCGTCGTCGTTTTCGTCGTGTTCGCCGCCGGCCAGGGCGATCAGGGTGTCGTCGTCAAAGGCTTCGACGTCGTCGACATCGACCACGGCCAGGTCGGCGTCGTCGTCGTCGGCCAGGGCTTCCAGGGTCGAAAAGGCGATGGTCCGCCCATTCTCGGCGCGCGCATCGGCACGCGCATCGAGACGGCCAACGACGACGAGCACGGCGGCGGCGCTGGCGATGAGGGCGGGCACGGCCAGCCAGCGGCGGGAAAAGAGCGGTGCGCCCCGGGCCGCATCGACACCGGCGCGCACGCGGCGGGCAAAGGCCTCGTCGCTGCGTCGGCCGGTGGCGGGCGCGCGCAGGGCGGGCAGGTCGTCGTCGTCGTCGTTACCGGGCACGGGCACGGGCATCACGGGAGCAGTCATGGGCGACCTCCGAGCAGAGACAAGAGCTTCTTCTTGGCGAGTGAGAACGACATGCGGGCGTTGGCCTCGCTGATGCCGAGCGTGGTGCCGACGGCGGCGAAGTCGAGGCCGGCGACGGCCCGCAGGCGCATGACGTCGCGCTGCCGCTCGGGCAGCTGCTCGAGGGCCAGCAGCAGCCGGCCGCGCTCGCCTTTGTCGACGACCGCATCGTCGGGGCGCGGGGCATCGCCGGCGCGGGCGCCGCGGGCCACGAGATCGCTCTGGGCGGCCTCGTTCACGATCTCGCTGCGCCGTCGGCCATCGCGGCGCCGGTTCTTGGCGAGGTTCAAGGCGATGGTCGTCATCCAGCCGCCCACCGAGCCGGTGCCGAGAAACAAGAAGCGGCGCGTGACGGCCTTGACCAGCGCCTCCTGGGCGATGTCGTCGGCGTCGTCGTCGTCGCGCACCACCGACCAGGCCACGCGGAACAAGCGCGGGCGCATGTGCTTGCACAGGTGCTGCAAGGCCGCGTCGTCGCCCGCGCGGGCCCGGTCGAACAGCGCCCGCAGCGCGATGTCATCGTCGGTGACGTCTCTGGCGGCGTCTTTGTCGACGTCGGTGCTGCTGGCGGGGTCGCCGGCGCGGGCAGGAGCGGGCAGGGCCATGACGTCCACGCTCCCACGACCCGTGGGGCCGCTGAAACGCAAAGCGCGCCCCGCAACGCACCCCGAAGCGCCAGATCTGCGGGCGCCGCGCGCAGCCCCGGTGGGCTACAGGCGGGCGTCGGGGTTGAGCTCGATGACGGTCCAGCCGTCGCCGCCGTCGTCGTGGGCGCCGGAGCCGTGGCCCTTCACGTAGCGGCTCTGTGACAGCCAGGCCCGCAGCGCTTTCTTGAGCGCTCCGCCGCCGTGACCGTGCAGCAGGAACCCCGTCGAGCGCCCCTCGCGCAACAGCTTGTCGAGAAAGGCCTCGAGCAGCTCGACGGCTTCGTCGGCGCGCTGGCCGCGGACGTCGAGGGAGTTGTCGCTGCTGCGCGGCTCGGGTCCGGCAGGCACGGCCGGCCCCTGCTGCTTCTTCTTTGCCGCAGACGACGACGACGACGACAGCTTCTCTTGCTTCTCGCGCTTGTTCTCGCCGGGCGTGCGCACGTTGCTGATCGGCGCGCGCGTGCGGACGGCGCCGCGGGCCACGACGACCTCGTCGTCGTCGACGTCGACGACGGTGAGGCGCACGCCGGGCATGGTCGACAGCTCGACGACGTCGCCGGCGCTGATTTTCTTGGGCTGCAGCAGCGACGACGCGGCCTCTCTGTGCGACGCCAGCTCGGCGTGGGTGTCGTCGTCGAGCTTCTTCAAGGCGTGGGAGGCGGCGTTCAAGGCGCGGCCCTTCTCGTGTGGTGCCGCGCCGGACCGGGCGGCCTCGATGGCCCGGGCGATCTCTTCGCGGGCCTCTTTGAGCTCGTCGACAAAGGCCTTTTTGCCCTCGCGGCGCAGGCGGGCCCGCTCGGTCTCGACCTCGACCAGCCGCTTCTCGAGCTTGGCGGTCTCTTTTTCGAAGGTCAGGCGCTGGGTCTCGGCCTCGTCGACGCGGGCCTGCAGGCTCTGCTTCTGCTCCGACAGCGCGCGCAGCAGTCCCTGCAGCTCTTTTTGATCGGGCTCGAGCAGGGCGACGGCGCGGCCGACGGTGCTCTCGGCGATGCCGAAGCGGCGGGCGGCGTCGATGGCGTTGGAGGTGCCGACCTCGTCGAGGGTCAAGACAAAGGTGGGCCGGCCCTGGCTGTCGACGCCGACAGAGGCGTTTCTGAACATCGGCGGGTCGCCGCTTTCGCCGTTGGTTCCACCTGCCCCGCCGGCGATGGCCAGCGCCTTTAACCGATCGTAGTGCGTGGTGACGACGACGACGGCGCCCTGTTTGACGAGGTCTTCGAGCACGGCCTGCGCGAGCGCCGCGCCCTGGGCCGGGTCGGTGCCGCTCATGAGCTCGTCGAACAGCACCAGCGCCGGTCCGTGGCGGGTGTCGCCGGCGACGTCGTCGACGATGGCTTTGACGCCGACCAGGTGGCCGGAGAACGACGAGAAGCCGCCCTGCAGGCTCTGCTCGTCGCCGATGCTGACCGAGATGCCCGACCAGGCCGGCACCCGATTTTGCGCGTGAGCGCCGCCGTCGACGGGGATGGGCAGGCCGGCTCTGGCCATGAGCGACAACAGGCCCAGGGTTTTCAAGGCCACGGTCTTGCCGCCGGCGTTGGGGCCGCTGACGACGAGGCAGCGGGCGCCGCCCTGTTGGCCTGCGCCCGATCCCTTGTGAGCCGACGAGCGATCGCCCAGGCGCCCCTCGCCGAGCTTGAAGTCGTTGGGCGTCACCGGCGTCGCGCTCTTGCCGTCGGCGCTGGCTTTGGCCTTCATCCACTGCAGCAGCGGGTGGCGCGCCCGGCGCAGGTCGATGACCGCCGAGCCGGTGTCGACGTCGACGACGACGCCGTCGATGGCGGCGGCAAAGGCGCCGCGGGCAAAGGCGGCCTCGAGCTGTCCGGCCACCTTGAGGTCGCTGGCCAGGCGTGGGGCCAGCTCGTCGATCTCGAGCGAGAGCTCCTGCAAGATGCGCTGTTCTTCTTCGACGACGTCGGCGCGGGCGATCTTGATGCGGTTGCCGAGCTGCAACAGCGCGCGCGGCTCGATGAACACCGTCTGGTGGGTCTGGCTGGCGTCGTGGACGATGCCGTCGACCTTGCCCTGGAATTCGCTCTTCACCGGCAGCACGTAGCGGTCGTTGCGCACCGTGAAGTTGCGATCGCGCAGCAGGTCGGCGTCACCGAGCTCGCGCACCAGGTCGACGAGCTTCTCTTGCGCCTCTTGCCGCAGCACGCGCACGCGGGCCCGGCGCACGGCGAGCTCGGGGCTGGCGTCGTCGGTCAGCGTCCCCGACTCGTCGAACGAGCGAAACACGCGGCGGGCAAAGCGGCGCTCGTCGGCGACATGGCCGGCCATCTCGGCCAGCTGCGGGGCCTCGTCGCCCTGGAAGGTGATGACGTCTTTCAGTCGTCCGAGGGCGTCGATGGTCTTGGCGACGTCGAGGATGTCGGTGGGCCCGAGCACGATGCCCTTGCCCGAGGCATCGACGATGTGCCGCACTTCGCGCAGCCCACCGAAGTCGGGCGCGACCTTGCGCAGGCTCGCAGACTTGGCCTCCATCGCCGTGGCCGTCCGGCGCGCGAGCACGTCGGCGTCGACGGTGAAGACGTCGTCGACCAGGGCCTCTTTGCCAAAGGGCGTGCGCGCCAGGCCGCGCAGCACCTCTTGCACCTCGCCGAAGCCAAGGTCGACGAGGGCGCGCTCGGAGACGCGCAGCGGCGGCAGGCTTTGCAGGGGAGAAGCGGCGGGGTGGGAATCGAGGCTCATGGAAAGACCTGGGTCGCAGGGCGGGTGACGTCGAGGAAGAGGGGTTAGCGACCGGAATCGAACGGGCAACACGCGCCTGCGCGCCCGAATCAACGCCGCGCCACGACGATGCTCGACGACGGAAAGACCGTTGACGACGTCATCGTCGTCGACGAAAGCACAAGGATGCTTGCTGCTCGTGGTCTCCGCTTTGCCCATGGTTCCCGCACCATCTTTGACGACGCCACCATGGTGTTCGACGACGCCGACCGCGTGGCCCTGGTCGGCGACAACGGCGCCGGCAAGTCGACGTTGCTGGCGATGTTTGCCGGGCTGCAAAAGGCCGACTTCGGCACCATCGAGCGCGGCCGCGGCCAGACCCTGGCGCTGCTGACGCAAGAGCCGCAGCTCGATGCGAAAAAGACCGCCCGCGAGGTCGCCGAATCCACCGGCCGCGAATTCTGGGAGGTCGAAGAGGCCCTGTCGCGCCTCGGCGTCGTCGAGGTCGACAAGCCCGTCGCCGAGCTGTCGGGTGGCCAGCGCCGCCGCGTCGATCTGGCCCGCACGCTGTTGGTCAACAGCGACATCCTGCTGCTCGACGAGCCCACCAACCATCTCGACAAGGCCGCCATCGCCTGGCTGGTCGAGCGCCTCAAGCTGCACCGCGGGCCCATCATCATCGTCAGCCACGATCGGCTCTTTCTCGACGAGGCCTGCACCCGCGTCGTCGAGCTCAACCGCGGCAAGCTGCACAGTTACAGCCAGGTCGGCGACAACACCACGACGCTGATGACGTCGTTCATCGAGCAGAAGATCGTGCGCGACAACATCACGGTGCAGACGCAGCACAAGAAAGAGCGCCTGTGGCTGCGTGAGCTGGCCTGGCTCAGGGCCGGCACGCCGGCGCGGACGACGAAGCAGACCGCGCGCATCGATCGGGCCGGCGAGCTCTCCGACTTTGTCGAAACCGAAGCCGCGGCCATCCGCAAGCAAAAGAAGTCGGTCGAGATCGAAGCCGCGGCCTCGAAGCGCCTCGGCAAGAGCATCTTCGAGATGAAAGACGTGACCATCGAGCGCGGCGGCCGCGTCTTGTTCGAGCACCTCGAGCTCATCGTCACCAAGGGCCAGCGCTGGGGCGTCGTCGGCGACAACGGCGCCGGCAAGACCTCGATGCTGCTGGCGCTCATGACGGCCGCGGGCTTCGACGTCGGCGAGAACAAGGTCGTGCCCAGCAAGGGCACCATCGTCTGCGGTCTCAACACCAAGATCGCGGTGTTCGACCAGCACCGCGCCGGCCTCGATCCCGAAGCCACGCTCGAGCAGACCCTGGCCTCTGAGAACGACCACGTCTTTGTCGGCGCCAGCCAGCAGCGCCTGCACGTTTCGAGCTACCTCGAACGCTTCTTGTTCGACGGCAGCGACCGCAAGCGCCGCGTCAAGACGCTGTCGGGCGGTGAGCAGAACCGTCTGGTGTTCGCGCGCCTGTTCTTGACCGACGCCAACGTGCTGCTGCTCGACGAGCCCACCAACGACCTCGACGTCACCACCCTCGGCGTCCTCGAAGAAGCGCTGCTCGGCCACCAGGGCTGCGCCTTTCTCGTCAGCCACGACCGCAGCTTCCTCGACCGTGTCGCCACCGGCATCCTGGCGTTCGAGAAGCAGGGCGACGGACCGAGCCTGGTCACGCCGGTCATCGGCGACTGGACGCACTACGTGCGCACCCAGCAGACCCGCGCCAACGAAGCCGCCGTCGCCACCCAGACCACGACGGCGGGGGCCCAGAGCAACAAGGGCCTCGGCGCCGGCATGACCGCGCAAAAGAAGAAGCGCTCGTACAAAGAAGAGCAGGAGTTCCAGGGCATGGAGGCCGCCGTGCAAAAGGCCGAGGCCCGCCGCGACGAGCTGCGCGCTGCCCTCGAAGACGGCTCGCTGTTCAAGAGCGACACCAAGAAAGCCGAAGCCATGAACAAAGAGCTCACGGCCCTCGACCTCGAGATCGAGCGCCTCTACCTGCGCTGGCAGATCCTCTCCGACCTGCCGGCCATGTAGCCGTCGGGTGTCGTCGTCGTCACCGCTGGTCACATCTTTCATTTCATAAATCGGCGAAACGATGGAAACGAACTCAGGTTTGCCGGGTCGCCCGGGCACCGGCCAGGTTGCGCCGCGCGGCCTGCAGCACGGCGACGGTGCCGGCGTGTTCGTGCGGACCTCCCGCGGCGAGGTCCACGTCGTCGTCGACGGCGACCCCGCGGCGCCGGCTTTTTGCGCCATCCACGGTCTGCCCGGCTCGACGCGCGACTTCCGGTCCCTGGCCCTCGACGCCGCGCGGCGTGGGCTGTGCGCGGTGCGCCTCGACCTGCCGGGCTTCGGCCGCTCGCCGTCACACCGTGAGGGTGGGTCGTCGTCGTCGTTGTTGGCGACACCGGCGGAGCGGGCCCACCTCATCGCCGAGGTGATGGCGGCCCGCGGGCACCGCCGCTTCGCCGTCGTCGGCCACAGCTTCGGCGGCACGGCGGCGCTGGCCACGGCGGCGCTGCACCCCGATCGCGTGACGGCGCTGGTGATGGTCAACAGCGTCGGCGTCACCCGCCACCGCGGGCTGCAGCTGCCCCACGAGCTCATCGCCCAGGTGCAGCGCCTGGCCCGGCTCCCGGTCATCGGCGAGCGCGTGCTCGGGCTGTTGCGGCAGAGCTACGGCCGCATGGGCCTCAAGAGCGACCGGCCCCTCGACACCGACGACCTGCTTGACCACACCCGCATCATCGGCGGCCTCGACTTCGCCGACCTGCGCCAGCTGGCCGCCCGCGTGCGCTGCCCGGCCCTCGTGGTCTCGGCCAGAGACGACAAGCTGGTCGAGCCGCTGGTGGCGTTCACGCTGGCGGCGGCGCTGGCGTCGTCGTCGTCGTCGTCGTCGGCGGCGCTTCAGCAGCAGGGTCCGGTCTCGCACCGCCACCTCGGCGCCGGGGGCCACTTCCTGCAGAAACGCGACGCGCCGGCGATCGCTTCCTGGCTCGAGGCTCGCCTACTCTCCGCGGCATGAAGCGCGAGACGAGCTGCGGGGTTCTGCTGTTTCAAGAGCGGCCCCTCTGCGCCTTTTTGGTGCTCTATCGAAAAGACGGCTCGCCCGATCTGCCCAAGGGCCACAAAGACAAAGGCGAGACCGACAAAGAGACCGCGCTGCGCGAGCTCACCGAAGAGACCGGGCTCCACGCGGCGCGGGTGCGCCTGACCCCGGGCTTCACCTACGACAGCACCTACGCCACCAAGGTCAAAAAGACCGGCGAGCCGGTGATGAAGACCGTGCGCTTGTTCCACGGCGTCATCGACGGACCGGTGAGCATCACCCTCGAGGCCCACCGCGACTACGCCTGGCTTCCCTGGCCCCTTGACACGGCCGGCGAGCACATCGCGCAAGACAACCCGACCCTGTGGGGGGCGCTGCGGGCCTGGGCCGCGGCCGTCGCCGCCGGGACGCCTCCTTTGTCGTGACGGCGTGAACCCGGTCGCGTGACCACAGCGCAGACCAGAGCAGACAGCGCAGACCAGACAGCGCAGGGCAGACAGCGCAGAGCAGAAAGCGAGCGACCACCATGACCACGCCTCCCCTCAGCGCCATCGACCAGCAAAAAAAGCGGGCCGCCGAATACGCCGTCTCCAAGGTCGAGAGCGGCATGAAGGTCGGCCTCGGCACCGGCAGCACCGCCCGCTTCGGCGTCGCCGCCCTCGGCGAGCGCGTGCGCAAAGAG
>JBKJNL010000849.1:0-8996 GCA_046593615.1 Myxococcota bacterium
ACGTCAACGTCGTCATGGTCGGCGCCTCCGGCGTCGTCGGCGCGCGCGTGCTCCACCACCTGCTGGCCCACACCGACATCGGTCGCGTCACCTGCATCGGGCGCCGTCAGCTGCAGCAGAAGCACGGCAAGCTCGTCTCCAAGGTCGCCGACCTGCAGAGCGTCGGCGCCTTGAGCCTTGAGGTCCCCGACGACGCCACGCTGGCATTTAGTTGCCTCGGCACGACCCTCAAGACCGCTGGCAGCAAAGAGGCCTTTCGGGCCGTCGACTACGACGCCGTCCGCGCCTTTGGCGAAGCCGTGAAGCACAAGAACGCGCAGCGCTTTCTGCTGGTCAGCTCGGTGGGCGCGTCGGTGACGTCGAGCAATTTCTATTTGAAGACCAAGGGCGAGGTCGAAGACGCCCTCGAAAGCCTGGCGTTCGCCCAGCTGGTGGTGGCGCGCCCGTCGTTCCTCGACGACCAGGGCACGCGCAAAGACCAGCGCCTCGCTGAGCGCTTCGCGTTGCCGGTGGCCCGCGCGGTGTTTTCGCTCGTCGGCAAGACCCACAAATACGCGCCCATCACCGCCGACACCGTCGGACGTGCCCTTGTGCGCCTGGCGTTCGACAGCGGCAACGATCGCCTGCGCGTCGTCGAAGGCGACGCCCTCCACGCCCTCGGTGCCTGACGCCGTCGTCGGCGGGGTGACGTCGTCGGTCCGGCGGAATCCCGCCTGGTGCGTCGTCGACGACAACGACGTGTTGAAGCAACACCGGGGCGGACGCGCCGCCGCAGTTTCGCGACGCTAGGGTGGAGCCGTGCGCCGCTTCTGCTCCCTGGTTTTCCTGATCGCCGCCACCGCTTGCCCCCCGGCGGCGACCGACCTGTGCAACGACGACCGCGACTGCAGCGTCGGCCTGTGCCTCGACGGCCGCTGCCAGCTGCCCACCGGCGTTGGTGACGGCGAGGGCGAGGGCGAGGTTCTCAGCAAGGGCGAGGGCGAGGGCGAGGTTGTCGGCGAGGTTGTCGGCGAGGGCGAGGGCGAGGTTGTCGGCGAGGGCGAGGGCGAAGGAGAACCACCAGCGGTCTGCAACAACCTCCGCATCGAAACCGGCGAAGAATGCGACGACGGCGGCAACGTCGACGGCGACGGCTGCACCGCCGATTGCCTCAAAGAATGCGCGGTCGCAGGCGCCGACCTCGTCGTTCGCACCCGAAGCGGCTGCCTGGCCTTTTTCGAGGCCAGAGCCGTGTACGGCGAGGCGCTGGCGCGGTGCGCGGATCTCGGTGGCCACCTGGCGGTGCCCGAAGACGCCGACGAGGTCGCGGCCGTCGTTGACTTCGCCTTCCGGGAGCCCTGGCTCGGCGTGCACGACCTGTTCGCCGAGGGCACCTACGTGACGATGACCGGTGAGCCCGTCGACATGTCGATGTTCGGCGCGGGCGAGCCCAACAACCAGGGCGACGAGGATTGCGTCGAGCTGCGGTCGAACGGCTGGAACGACGAGAACTGCCGCGCCGCGAACAGCTTCATCTGCGAGGTGCCGGAGCGGGGGCGCGCTTGCGATGACGCCGCCGACTGCAACGACGGCCTGGCCTGCAGTGGCGTCGAATCCTGCAGCGCAGGCCGCTGCCGGCTCGGTGGCGCGGTGCCCTGCCAGGGCGCCGATCGTTGCCTGTTGCCGACGTTCGACGAGCCGGTGTGCGGCGCCTGCGTCGACGACCTCGAGTGCGATGATCGCGACTTCTGCACCGGCACCGAAGCGTGCTCCAACTTCCGCTGCCAGGACGCCGTCGACGAGCCTTGTGGGCTCACCGATGCGTGCGCCCCCGGCGGTTGCGGCAGCGCCGCCGTCTGCACGGCCGACGGGACCTGCGTGCCGAACGCCTGGCACGCGGGCGAGCCCAACAACGACAACGGCACCCAAGACTGCATGCAGATGTTCTACGCCGGCGGCCCCGCCGTCGGCTGGGACGACGTCGAGTGCGCCACGCGCCTGGCCTATGCCTGCAGCGTCGGCGTGACGGGTGCCTTTGCGGTCGGAGACTTCTTTGTCGTCGGCGCCCGGCACACCTTTGCCGAGGCCGAGGGCGAGTGCGTGGGCGCCGGCGGTTCACTCGTTTCTGATCGCACGCTGGCGCGTCACGCCGACCTGGTCGAAGCCGTCTACACCGTCGGCCCGCTGTGGCTCGGAGGGGTTCGCCAGACCGTCATGGGGACGACGTTCATGTGGCGGGACGACGGCAGCGTCGTGCCCCTGCCCTAAGACCGGCCGCCGCGCCTCAACCGAGCACGCGCAGCAGCGTGATGATGATGACGCCGATGAAGCCGACGGCGATGGCGAGGCCGATGACGACGCCGGGCGGGATGCTCTTGCCCACGCCCGCCGGGTTGTTCTGGATGACGTTCAAGATGGCCGACGCCTCGCTGTTGGCCGGCGCGGCCTTGAGCGCGACTTTGCACAGGCCACGGGCGCGCTCGAGGTCTTCGACGCTGTCGGCCTTGCGGCCGCGCTTCACCAGGGCGTCGGCGAGCATGACGGTGGCTTCGATGTCGAGCGGGTTGAAGGCGTGGGCCTGCTCGAGCTCGCTGATGGTTTCGTCGACGAGACCCTGCTGTCGCAAGGTCTGCGCGCGGCGTTTGCGCTCTTGACCCTCGGCCTGGGCCTTCAAGAGATCTTCGTCTGACATGCCGAGGTCGCGGGCGACCTCGCGCATGGTGGCTTCGTCGACATCGTCGGCCTGCTCTTGCTGGCGGGCGACGACGGCCTTTGCGAAGTCGTGGAGACGGTCGTTGCTCATGCTGCCGTCTTGTCAGGCCCGGCCCTGGGTGGGAAGAGCGACATGTCGACCGGCCTTTTGACGACGACGTCGATCACCTCTGGAGCAGCGCGATGATCACCCTCGAGAGCTACCTGTGCGGGCAATGGCGTAAAGGCGACGGCGGCCCCGCTGACGAGGGTCGGGCGGATCAAGGTTGGGCCACGCTCGTCAACCCCGCGACCGGCGCAGCCATCGCGAAGTGCTCGACCCGCGGCCTCGACCTGCAAGCGGCCCTGGCGTTTGCCCGCGACGTCGGCGGACCGGCGCTGAAGAAGCTCAGCTTCGCCGAGCGCGGCGCGCTGTTGAAGCGCATGAGCAACGTGCTGCACGAGGCCCGTGAAGAGCTGGTCGACGCCAGCACCAAGAACAACGGCGCCACCCGCGGCGACGCCAAATTCGACGTCGACGGCGCCATCGGCACGCTGGCCTTCTACGCCAAGCTCGGTGAGAAGCTCGGCGACAAGAAGTTCCTGGTCGAGGGCGCCGCCGAGCCCCTCACCCGCGCGCCGCGCTTCTGCGGCTACCACGTGTGGACCTCGCGCACCGGCGTGGCCCTGCACATCAACGCGTTCAACTTCCCGGCCTGGGGCCTCGCCGAGAAGCTGGCCTGCTCGATCCTCGCCGGCGTGCCGGCGCTGACGAAGCCGGCCACGTCGACGGCGCTGACGGCGTTCTTGCTGGTGCAGAAGCTCATCGAGAAAGCGGCGATGCCCGAGGGCTCGTTGCAGCTCGTGTGCGGCTCCGTCGGCGACCTCGTCGAGCACCTTTTGCCCGAAGACGTCATCGCGTTCACCGGCTCGGCCGACACCGGCGCCAAGCTGCGCTCGTCGCGCTCGGTCATCGAGCGCAGCACGCGCATCAACATCGAAGCCGACTCGTTGAACGCCGTTGTCCTCGGCGAAGACGTGCAGCCCGGCAGCGAGACCTGGCACATGTTCGTGCGTCACGTGATCACCGAGATGACGCAGAAGAGCGGACAGAAGTGCACCGCCACACGCCGCATCATCGCGCCCGTGGCAACCATCGATGCCCTGCAAGAGGTCCTCATCGAGAAGCTCACCGCGGTCCGCGTCGGCGACCCGTCGCAAGAGGGCATCGACATGGGGCCGCTGGCCACCGAGCAGCAGCTCACCGACGCCCACAAGGGCTTGAAGCTCCTGCAAGAAGACGGCGCGCAGATGGTCTTTGGCGCCGCCGGCGACCGCGCCGACCAGCAGGGGTTCTTCATGAAGCCCGTCTTGCTGCGCCACCCGAAGCCCGACGAAGCCCGCGCCGTTCACAGCCACGAGGTCTTCGGCCCGGTGTCGACGCTCTTGCCCTACACGGGGCCGACGCAGGCCGCGCAGCTGGTGGCCCGCGGCGAGGGCACGCTGGTGTGCAGCATCTACTCCGACGACAAAGCGTTCCTCGAAGAGGTCATCCTCTCGTCGGCGACGTGGACGGGCCGCATCCTCGTGGGCTCGGAAAAGGTCGCCGATCAGGCCACCACGCCGGGCATGGTGCTGCCGTCGTGCATCCACGGCGGACCGGGCCGCGCCGGCGGCGGCGAAGAGCTCGGCGGCGAGCGCGGCCTGCGCTTCTACATGCAGCGCACGGCCATCCAGGGCGACCGCTCGCTGCTCGATCGCGTGCTCGGCGCGCCCAAAGGCGAAGAGCCCGCCGCCAAAGCCGGCTGAGCAACAGCGGCGGTTGAGCACATGCTGACGACGGGACGACGTCGATGGCCGCAGGGTTGTCGACGTCGTTTTGCTTCGCTGCTCCCGCGCTCGTTGCCGCGCTCGTTGCCGCGCTCGTTGCGGCGCTCGTCGCCGCGCTCGTCGCCGTGCTCGCTGCCGTGCCCGTCGCCAGCCGGGTCGAAGCGCGACTAATACGCGAGGCGACGGCCGAGCTCGCGCTGGGCCCAGGCGATGTCGCTCGGCTGGTAGCGCGCGTCGCTCTTCATGTGGCTGACGACGTCACGCAAGCTCGGCGTGGCCATCGATTTCACGGCGGCGAACAGGTGGGCGCGGCGGCCGAGGGTGGCGAACAGCGACTGGTGCGCCTGTTGGTCTTGCATGAGCTCGGGGTGGAACTGGGTGGTGATGCCGTTCCAGCGCTCGGTGGCCTCGATCATCGATTTGCCGGTGTGCTCGTCGTGCACACGGCCGACGACGCGGAAGCCCCAGCCGGCGAAGTCGACGGCCTGGTGGTGCAGGGAATTCACGCGCAGCGCGCGCTGGCGCACCTCTTCGTAGATCATCGATTTGCGTTCGATCTCGACGGGGTGGTGGCCCTCTTTGTGGCTGACCGAGACGACGTCTTCGCTCTGCACGTCCTGGATGAGCGAGCCACCGGCGGCCGCGTTCCACAGCTGGTGGCTGCGGCAGATGCCAAAGGCGAACAGGTCACAGTCGAGGGCGGTGCGCACGAAGTCGGCTTCGAAGCGATCGCGCAGCGGGTTCGTGTGCAGCGAGGCCGTGTTGCTCTCGCCGTAGATGCTGGGGTCGACGTCGGCGCCGCCGGGTCCGACGAGGCCGTCGAGGCCGGCGGCCAGCGCCGCCACCGCGCGGTGCCGGGCCAGCGGTCCGCCGGCGACGACAAGGTCGGCGCAGGGCGGGATCAAGACCGGCCGGCAGCCCATCGCTTCGACGAGGGCGATGAGCGTGTCGGTGTTCTTGTGGCCGGCCAGGAGCATCTTTGGCTCCGACAGGATGATGCCGACGGTGGGCCGCCGATCCGGTGCCGCGCCGGGCTTCGTCGACGACGATCGCAGCTGGGCCAGCTCGGCGTCCTGGGCGGTGAACGCGCCGCTGCGCACCAGGCCGTCGACCCAGGCGCCGAAGCCGCCGCCGGCCGGGAAGAGCACGTCGACGTCACGGCCGCCGACGCGGACCGCGTGCACGGCACCGTCACCGATCACGGGCCGGCCGCCGATCGCGGTGATCGGCGCGCGGGTGGGCGCGGTCGTTGTCTTGGAAAGCGCGGCAGTGCTCGTCGGCGGTGCAACGGCGGCAATCGAGGTCGCCGTCTCGGTCTCCGCAGGCGTCTTCGTCGGCCCGACCGCCACCGGCGATCCGCTCGTCGCGGGGTGCCTGGAAACAGTTCCGCCGACGCTGACCCGCTGCATGACGGCATCATGGCGCATCGGCCCCGGGTCAAGCCATCAGGCGCCCACGCTCACGGCCACCAGGGCTCGAGCGTCCACGCGACCAGGATGACGCGGTGGGCGCGGTCCCAGGCGGCCACGGCCGAGGTGGCGTCGAAGCGACCGGTCTTCCAGGGCCAGTCGCTGTTCCACAGCGAGAGCACGAACCGGGCGGCGTGACGGGCTGGCGGATCGAAGCAGGCTTCAGCGGCCCAGTCGTCGAACGCGCCCGCGTCCCAGGCGTGCAGCGGGCAGCTCGCCAGCGTCGGAAACGACAACGCCAGCTCCATCAGCCGCTCGCCGCCGCCGCTGTCGTGGTGATCGCGGACGCCAAAGACCTGCACCAGCTTCGGTGCCTTGCGCGGGTGGCGGCCGGGATTGAAGTCGGTCTCCTTGGGGACGGCGGTGAGCGCCCACAGCACGCTCTCGAGGTCGTCGACGGCGACGGGCTTGACGATGTGCATGTCGAAGCCGGCGCCCTGCGACCGGCGGCGGCCGTCGTCGTCGCCGCGGGCGGTCAGCGCCAGGATCCAGGCGTCGCGCGATCGCGGGTGCTCGCGCATGCGGCGCGCGACCTCAAAGCCGTCGATGCCCGGCATGGTGAGGTCGAGCAGCGCGCAATCGGGCGTGAAGCTCTCGATGAGGTCGAGGGCGGCCTCGCCACCGCAGGCGACGCGGGCGTCGAAGCCGTGATCGGCCAGCAGCTCGCCGAGCGATTCGGCCGCGTCGACGTCGTCGTCGACGACGAGCACCTTCATGTTCATCATGGCTGCCTCCACCTTGCTGGCCCCGCGCTCCTGAAGACCTAACCAACGTCGTCGGCGTCGCCTGCACAAATCTCAGGCAATCGTTGGCAGCCACTTGCTGCATCGAGCCGTCCGCCCGCTCGGCTTGTGCCGCCGCCGGGTCTTGCTCCGGCGCGTGGCGACGACGTGCGGCAGCGCGTCACGGCGGCCCGGGCCCGCCCCGCCGGCTCCCCCTTGCGGCGCCCGGGGACCTCGGCCATGTCGTCGACGTCGTCACCGGGCCTGGGCCCGCGGAGATTCCCGATGCTCGAAAACGCCCCCGCCACCCCTGGCTCCAGCGCTCGCTCCACAGACCCCGAAGACAACGACGACGAGCGTCAGGAAAAGGTGGTCATCGGCGGCGCCGTCGCCCTGGCCCTGCTCATCGCCCTCGGTTTCGTCGCCCAGAAGCAGGGGATGCTCGACCGGTTCTTCGGCGACGACGTCGTCAAGCTGGCCGCCCCCATCGTCGGCTTCGTGCACCACGAGGCCGAGGGCGATCCGGCGCGGGTGCTGATGTCGGGCTTCGTCGGCAGCGAAGGCGAAGGCCGGGCCATCGAGGCCGCGCTCCACCGGGCGTTCCCCAAGAGCGAAATCAAGAACGCGGTGCGCATCGACGCACCGCGTCCCGCAGGCAAAGGCGGCAAGCCGGCCGCTGACAAGAAGAGCACGGTGCGCATCTCGTTCGCCGCCGACGCCGTCAACGAAGCCTGGGGTCGCCCCCGCTTCGGCGACGTCAAGCGTCTCGAGCTCGTCGCCAAAGACGGCAAGATCACGGTGCGCGGCGCGGTCTTCACGCCCGAAGCCCGGGCCCGCCTCGAGCAGGCGTTTGCCTCGCTCGGCAAAGACAAGCAGGGCGTCTTGCAGCTGCGCGACGTGCAGCGTCCTGTCGTGCCCGCGGCCCAGCTGCAGCAAGATCTCTCGGTCGCCGTCGCCGGCCGCAGCGTCGCCTTTGACGCCGTCGGTGGCGTCGACGCCGTCGACCCGGCCTCGGCGTCGGTGCTTTCGTCGGTGGCGCCGCTCGTGAAGAACCTCAGCGGCCTCGAGGTCTGGATCTCCGCCGGCGCCGACGACCGCGCCCTCGCCCTGAAACAGGCCGAGGCCCTCAAGAGCGCGCTCGTCGCCCAGGGTGCCGACGCCGCCGGACTGCGACCGGTCTCGGCGCCCAAGAACACGACGCTGTCGCTCATCGTTCGCGAGAAGGAATAGGCATGACCGCGCACGGCCGGCTCCCCTTCGTCTGCGGCAACTGGAAGCTGCACCACGGCATCGCCGCGACCCGCGATCAGGTGTGCGCGCTGGTGGCCGGGCTGCCGGCGCTCCAGGGCAAATGCGACATCGCCGTCGCCCCCGTCGCCACCTGCTTGTTCATCGCCGTCGAAGCCGCCCAGGGCAAGCTGCCCATCGCTGCCCAGAACGTGCACTTCGCCGAGAAGGGCGCGTTCACCGGCGAGTGGAGCGTCGGCCACCTCAAAGAGCTCGGCGTCACCTACGCCATCGTCGGCCACTCCGAGCGCCGCGCCATGTTCGCCGACAACAACGAGACCGTGCCCAAGAAGGTGCGCGCGGTGCTCGACGGCGGCCTGCTGCCCATCGCCTGCATCGGCGAGACGCTGGCCCAGCGCGAGCACGGCAAGATGAAGCAAATCGTCACCGAAGAAACCGAAGCCATCCTCGCCGCGGTCAAGGTCGACGAGGTCGAGAAGCTGACGCTGGCCTACGAGCCGGTCTGGGCCATCGGCACCGGCAAGACGGCGACGGCGCAGCAGGCGCAAGAGGTCCACGCGCTCATCCGCCACCTCTTGAAGAAGCACTACGGCGAAAAGGCCGAGCGCGTGCGCATCCAATACGGCGGCTCGGTGAAGCCCGAGAACGCCAAAGAGCTTGTCTCTGAGCCCGACGTCGACGGCGCCCTCGTCGGCGGCGCCAGCCTCGAGGCCAAGTCGCTGCTGGCGATCTGCGCCGCCGCCGGCAGCTGACGCGCGACGCCGCAGCCATTGCGCAATCCCGGCTCGTGCCTTTTGGCGCAGCTGCTGCCGCTCACCGACCGTGCCGAGGTGTCCGTTCCGAACGGTCTGGAGCGCCGGCGCTACGCTCGAGGCATGTCCACCGTCGCCTTGAGCTGGTTGAGCGTGCGGCCGCCGTTCTTTGCCGCTGCCGTCGTTGTCGTCGTGGCCTTGATCGGCTTCCGGTGGCACCTGGGCGACGAGCGGGCGGAGCGCGAGGAGGAGATCGTCCGGCGGAACAGCTGGATCGCGAACCTGCAGGCGACGGTGGCCCGGCC
>JBKJNL010000918.1:0-4216 GCA_046593615.1 Myxococcota bacterium
CGAGACGCTGGTGGTGCGCGCCGTGCGCCTGCCCGGCCCGCTGTTCGCCCTGATCGGCGACGGCGCCACGGTCCAGAACACCGTGCTCGTGCACATCGAGAACCGCAGCAGCACCGACGTCGTCGTCAGCGGCAGCGTCGCAGGCGCCGTTGACGACGCTGGTGGCGCCGCAGGTGGCGTCGCTGGGGCCGTCGCCACCTGGCCGATGGCCGAACGCCGGCTCGGCCCACAGGAGCGCGCCGACCTGCCGCTCATCGTGCGCCTGCCCCGGGCCACGTTCGCCAAGGACCAGACCCTCCACGTCGTCGTCACCGCCCGCACCGCCGACGGGGTCGGCCACGACGCCGCCGTCGACGTGCTGCTGTTCGGCCCGACACCACTGCCGACAACGATGCCGGGCCGGATGCCGGGACCCGGGTTCTCCGCTCCAGGGCCGCTCGGGCCCGGGCGATGACCGGCCCCGAGGCCGTGGCCCGCCTCTTTGGTGTCGGCCTCTTGTGGATGGGCGTGCACTGCGCGGGCATGTGTGGGCCGCTGTTGCTCGGGCTCGACGTCTCGGGGTCGCGCGGCGGCAGCAGCGTCGTCGGCGGCGCCTGGCGCACGGCCCTCTACCAGCTCGGCAAAGCCTGCTCCTACGCCGTCCTCGGCGCTGTGGCCGGCCTCGTCGGCGCAGGGCTCGAAGAGGTGTCGGCGCGGGCCGGCGCGGTGCTCGCCATCGGCTTCGGCGTCTTTGCGCTGCTGCACACGAGCGGTGCGCTGCGGGCCGGCGTCGGCATCGTCGGCGGCGGGTCACTGTTCAAGGTCGGCGCGCCGGTGCAGGTCGGCGCGCCGCCGACGACGACCGAGCGGCTGCTGTCGCGGCTGCGCCCGCTGCTCGTGTCGCGGCACCCGCTGCGGCCGTTCTTCCTCGGAATGGCCCTGGCGTTCCTGCCCTGCATGATCTCGCTGTGGGCCCTGGGCCTGGCGGCGTTGACGTCGTCACCGGCCTGGGGGGCGGTGGTGATGCTGTCGCTGGCGCTTTCGACGACACCGCTGTTGATCGCCACCTCGCTGCTCGCCCGCGGCGCGCTGCTGCTGCCGGTGCGGCTCTCGGTGCGGCTGCGCGGGCGGCTGCAGCGGGCCAGCGCGCTGGTGGCCGGATCGTGGCTGGTGCTGATCGGCCTGGCCGCCCTCGACGTCATCGACCACGTCCACGTGCCGTTCTCGCTGGCCGGCCGCGGCTTCGTGCTCATGCTGTTTTGAGCGCCGTGCCGTCGTCGCCGGCGCGATCGTCAAGACGCGCGATCAGTGCACCAAGGGGGGCCGGCGCACGAGCTCGATCAAGACCTCGACCTTGACCGGTTTCACCAGGTGGGTCTCGAAGCCGGCCAGGCGCGTGCGCTCGTGGTCGCCGGCCTGCCCGAAGCCGCTGACGACGATGATGCGCAGATCCTCGAGCCCCGGCCGGGCGCGCAGGCGGGCCCCCAGCTCGTAGCCGTCGATCTCCGGCAGGCCGATGTCGAGCAGGGCCACGTCGGGCGTGAAGCCCTCGACCGCGGCAAAGGCCTGGTTGGCGTCGTAGGCCACGCGGGTGCGGCAGCCGGCGGCGGTCAGGGCCAGCGACAGCAGGTCGGCGGCGTCTTCGTTGTCGTCGACGATCAACACCGACGGGCCGGCGCCGACCAAGACAACCGGCGGGACAAAGACGGTGTGCAGCGGGCGCTGCGAGGCCGGCAGCGTGACGATGAAGGTGCTGCCGGCGCCGATGCCGGGGCTCCTGGCTTCGACACGGCCACCGTGGAGGTGGGCGAGGCTTCTGACGATGGCCAGGCCGAGCCCGAGGCCGCCCTTGGAGCGCGAGATGTTCTGCTGCTCCTGCGTGAACAGCTCAAAGACCAGCGGCAGCATGGCGGCGGCGATGCCGCGGCCGTTGTCGGTCACGGTGACCACCACATCTTCGCTGGCTTCACCGGCCCCGCCGGCCTTTTGCGTCACGCGCCGGGCCTCGATGCCGAGGTGGCCGCCGGCGTCGGTGAACTTGGCGGCGTTGTTCAAGAGGTTCGAGACCACCTGGATCAGGCGATCGCTGTCGCCGTCGACGACCAGGCCGCCGTCGACGCGGACGTCGAGGTGGTGGCCCTTGCTCGCGAGCAGGTTGCTGGCGGTCTCGATGGCCCGGGCGATGACGTCGCCGATGTCGACCGGCCCGCGGCGCAGCTCGATCTTGCCGTGGGCGATGCGCGAGACGTCGAGCAGGTCTTCGACGAGACGCACCATGTGCCGCGCCTGGCGCTCGATGATCGCGTGCTCGGCGGCCACGCCCTTGATGTCGCGCGACTTCATCAAGTGCAGCGCGGTGAGGATCGGGTAGAGCGGGTTCCGCAGCTCGTGGCCGAGCATGGCCAGGAACTCGTCTTTGGTGTTCGACGCGGCCTCGGCGGCGCGCAGCAACATTTCGCGCTCGACGGCGGCGAGCTCGAGCGCCCCCTGGGCCAGCACCGCGGCGGTGACGTCGGTGGCGGTGATCAAGATGCCGCTGACCGGGCTCCTGGGTGGCAGCGCGCCGCCGACCGGCGCGTCGTCAACGTCAACGTCGACGTCGACGTCGCGCAGGGGATCGATCGTGACGTCGTACCAGGTGCCAGCCCCGCTCTCGCCGGCCCCGCTCTCGCCTGCCCCGCTCTCGCCTGCCCCGCTCTCGCCAGTGCTGCCGTCGCTTTCGATGTGAGGCAGTTGCAACGCGCGGGCGACGCGGGGCTCACCAGTGCGGTGCACGACATCGAGCAGAGCGAGCAGCGGCGAAGCGTCGCCGGCAAAGACTTCGGCGTGGGTCTTGCCGAGAAGCTCCGGCAGGGTCTTGCCGAGGGCCCGGCAGAAGAGGGGGTTGGCCAGCTCGTAGACGTGATCGACGCCGCTCAGCACCGCCGTCGCCAACGGCAACCGCGCCAACAGCTTGCTGCGATCGTCGACGGCCATGCGGCAGGCGTCGGAGAAATTGATCTCGGTCTGGCTGCGCTCGATCTGTTGCGCCAGCGAGACGAAGTGATCGACGAGCAAGAGGTCCAGCGGCTGGCGGCCGTTGACGCCAAAGACGGCGACGCCGGTGCGGCGGCCGCGGGCCCCCACCAGGGGCACCACGCAGGCGGCTTCGACGCCGGCGGCGGCGCCGAAGCCGGGCAGGAAGCGCTTCAGCTCATCGCCCGACAACAGCAGCGAGGTCGCGTGGCGCGGCAAGCGTCCGCCCGCGAGGTCGCGCGCGCCGCCGACCGCGTCGGCTCCATCACCGGCAGCGCCCTCACCGGCAACGCCGGCAACACCGCCGACCGCGGCACCGCCGGGGTTGTCGAACCAGCTGGCCAGCGCCGCCGAGGCCCCACCGAGAAATGGTCCGGCGGCATCGAGGCCGACGGCGGCGAACAGCTGCAGGGTCATCGCCGGGTGCGACGCGCTCGAGGTCGAACCGGGCGGGATGGCCGCGGCCTGCAACACGGCGACGGCGGCGACGTCGAGGTCGGCGGTGACGCTGTTGACGATGGCCGCGACCAGGCGGGGCAGCGAGCCCGAGACGCTGCTGTTCTCGGTGAGGTTGCGCAGGCTGCCGAGGCGGCGGTGGGCCAGCACGCGCGAGGTCGTCTCGTGACAGGCCACCAGCACGCCGCCGACGGTGTCGTCGTCGAGCATCAACGGCGAGTAGCCGTAGCTCCAATAGGCGTCGGCGCCATGCCCGCCGTCGAGCGACAGCGGCAGCAGCTGGTCTTCGACCGACGACGAGCGCCCGCGGCTCATGACGTCGTCGATCATCGGCTTGATGGTGGGCCACATCTCTTGCCAGCGGAGCTCGGCGCGCTGGCCCATGGTGGCCGGGTGGCGATCGGCGCCGAAGCGCGGCACGTAGGCGTCGTTGTGGATCTGCAACAGCTCCGGTCCCCACCACAGGAACATCGGCTGCGGCTCGCGCAGCATCGAGCTCACCACGTCGCGCAGGGCGCGGGGCCAGTGGTCAGAGTGACCGAGCGGCGTGCTCGTCCAGTCGAAGCCGCGGATCTGCGTCCCGCACGCCCCCTCGTGGTGCGGCCAGGTGCCGGGCACGGCCGTCGGCGGCGCGTTCGTCGCCGTCGGCGGCGCGTTCGTCGTCGTCGCATTTGACACCGTCGGCGCGTTCGATGGCGCAGACAGGACAGGAGGCTCAAGGCCCGGGGGGGGTCCGTTCATCGCGTCTCTCCCGTGTGCGGCTGCT
>JBKJNL010001024.1:0-2872 GCA_046593615.1 Myxococcota bacterium
CGTCGGTGCCTGCGTCGGTGCCTGCGGTGCCTGCGTCGGTGCCCGCGTCGGTCGGCCCGTCCTTTGGCCAGCCCGCGCAGCAAGCCGGCGGCCGCGACCCGTTCTCGACGCTGGTCGACCCCTTTGGCGGCGGCAAGCCCGGTCAGCCGTCGTCGTCGGGGGACGCCTACGCACACCTGAAGAACATCCCGATCTTCGCCGAGCTCGCGGCCAATGACATGCGCGACCTCTACCGCGCCTGCGACGACGTCTCGTTCGTCGACCAGCAGGTGATCATCGAGCAGGGCGTTCCGGGGCCCGGCCTCGTGGTCATCATCCAGGGCGCCGTGCGCGTGCTGCGCGGCGACGCCACCGGCATCACCGAGCTGGCGCGGCTGCAGCCCGGCAGCTACGTCGGCGAGCTCTCGCTCATCGACGCCGCACCCACGTCGGCCCGCGTCGTCGCCGACGGCACCGTGCTCGGCCTGCGCATCTCACGCGAGCGCTTCAATCAATATGTCTTGAATCACGAGACTGCTGCATTTAGAATCTTTCAGTTGTTCGCGCGAACCCTCGCCGAGCGCCTGCGCACCGCCAACCTGAGAAGCTCCTCGCCCATGGCGGGGAGGGGGCAGCCATGAGCGACCAACCCAAGAGCGCCCCCGCCCCCCTTGCTGGCGGCGCCCCCGGCCCACTCGGTGCCGCCCCGGCCCCGCTGACGGCGGGACAGCCGGCGGCTCAGCCAGGGCCGGCCGGCGCCGCGGCTGGCGCGCCGACGGCCCTCGATCACATCTCGCTGTTCGCGCCCCTCTCGGCCCAGGTGAAGGGTGAGCTCGCGGCCTGGATGCAGAAGCGCGTGGCCGCCGCCGGAGAAGTGATTTTCTCTGAAGGAGACCCCGGCGACGCAATGTACATCGTTGAAGACGGATACGTCTCCGTCTATGTGACAGACCAGGCCATGGGCCTGACCGTCGACGTCGCCTCGCTCGGCCGCGGTGAGGCCTTTGGCGAGATGGCGCTCGTGACCGGCGAGGGCCGCAAGGCGAGCGTCAAGGCGCTGGAAAAGACGGCGCTGTGGGTGCTGCACCGCGACGTGTTCTTCCGCCTGGTGCAGGCCGTGCCGCAGATGGGCATCACCATCGCCGCCACGCTGGCCCGCCGCCTCGACCAGGTGAACCGCACGCAGCGCGTGGCCTTTGGCACCCTGCGCGGCGCGACCATCCCGCCCGAGCTGCGCGAGGCCGTGCCGCAGAGCGTGTGCGCGCGCCACAAGATGGTGCCGGTGTCGACGGCGGGGGGCCTCGTGACCCTGGCCTGCGTCGACCCGCAGAACCGCGTCGGCCTCGATGAGATCAAGCGCATGTTGCGCGGCGTCGACATCAAGGTGATGGCCGTCGCCGAAGACGACTTCAACCGCTTCATGGCCACGCAGATGACGCAGAACCTCGCGGCGCGGGTGCTGCAGCAGGGCGCGCAGACGAAGAATTACGCGGCGCTGGCCAAGGGCAACCTGACCTTCTTTGGCTCCGCCGGCGACCAGGCCGACGCTGACAAGCTCAAGCAGGCGGCCGGCTCGTCCGACATCGTCGAGCTGCTGAATCAAATCTTGTTCGAGGGCATCGACCGCGGCGCCTCGGACATCCACATCGAGCCCGAGCGCAACACGCTGGTCGTGCGCTACCGGGTCGATGGACGGTTGATGGTGCGGCCCGGTGAGATTCCAATCAGCGCGCACATGGCCGTGATCTCGCGCTTGAAGGTGCTGGCGTCCGTCGACATCGCCGAGCGTCGCATGCCGCAAGACGGCCGCATCAGCCTGAAGGTCAGCAACAAGAATTACGACCTGCGTCTCGCCACCGTGAATACAAAATACGGCGAGAAGATCGTGATGCGCATCCTCGACCCGTCGTCGCTGCAGGCCGACCTCGGCTCGTTGATCCTCGCCGACAAGGTCTGCACCGCGATCCGCAATCTCTTCTACCGGCCCAACGGCCTGGTGCTGGTCACCGGGCCCACGGGCTCGGGCAAATCGACGACTCTCTATGCGTCGATCGCCGAGCGCCGCTCGCCCGAGCTGTCGATAGCGACCATTGAAGATCCCATCGAATACACGATGGAGGGCATCACCCAGGTGCAAACGAACGAGGCCATCAACCTCGGATTTCCTGACGTGATGCGCACGTTCCTGCGCCAGGACCCGAACATCATCCTCGTCGGTGAGACCCGCGATTCGGCGACGGCGAAGCTGGCCTGCTCGGCCGCCTTGACCGGCCATCTCGTCATCTCATCATTCCACACCAACGACGCGATTTCGGCCATCCAGAGACTGCGGGCCATGGAGGTTGAAAACTACCTCGTCGCCGATGCCCTGCTGGGCGTGATCAACCAGCGGCTCGTGCGGCGCATCTGCCCCGCCTGCCGCGTCGAGCAGCAGGTCGGCGACCTCATCGTGCAAAACCTCGCCCGCGCCGGCGTCGTCGTCGACAAGAACATGAAGTTCTGGAAGGGCCAGGGCTGCCCGCAGTGCCGCGGCGAAGGCTTCAAGGGCCGCGCCGGCGTCTACGAGCTGCTGCTGGTCAGCCCCGGCGTCAAAGACGGCATCGCCAAGGGCGCCCCGGCCCACGAAATCCGCCAGGTCGCCACCGCCGACGGCAGCTACGTGAACCTCGCCCGCTACGCGACCTTCCTGCTCAGCGAGGGGCTGACCGTGCCGTCCGAGGTGCTGCGGATCCTGCCCAAGACCGAGGGGCCGCTGTCGACGTAGCCAGCTACGCTCCCGGTGTTCCCGGGGGCTTGATGCGGACCTTGTTGCTGGCAGCGGTGGTGCTGACGTCGTCGACGGCGGCGCTGCCGGGCTCCCGGTTGGGGCCCCCGACGCTCCTCGACATGCGAC
>JBKJNL010001046.1:0-3986 GCA_046593615.1 Myxococcota bacterium
AGCCGGGCATGAGCCGCGACGACCTGCTCGCCAAGAACCTCGAGGTCATCCACCAGGTGGCCGACGGCATCAAGCAGTACGCCCCAAAGGCGTTCGTCATCGTCATCACCAACCCGCTCGACGTCATGGTGATGGCCCTGCACCAGCGCTCGGGCCTGCCCGAGAGCATGGTCGTCGGCATGGCTGGCGTGCTCGACAGCGCCCGCTTCCGCACGTTCCTGGCCTGGGAGATGGGCGTCAGCCGCGAAGACGTCCACGCCTTTGTGCTCGGCGGCCACGGCGACGACATGGTGCCGCTGCCCCGCTTCTCGAACGTGGGCGGCATCCCGCTGCCCGAGCTCGTCGCCATGGGCATGCTCAAGCAAGACAAGCTCGACGCCATCATCGACCGCACCCGCAAAGGCGGCGGCGAGATCGTCGGCCTGCTGGGCAACGGCTCGGCGTTCTACGCGCCGGCCCTCTCGGCCATCGAAATGGCCGAGGCCTTTTTGCACGACAAGAAACGCATGCTGCCCTGCGCCGTGAAGCTGAACGGCCAGTACGGCGTGAAAGACGTCTTCATCGGCGTCCCCGTCGTCATCGGCGCCGGCGGCATCGAAAAGGTCATCGAGGTCAAGCTCAACGACGAAGAAAAGGCGCAGTTCGCCAAATCAATCGAGAGCGTCAAAAAGACCTGCGCCGAAGCCAAGCTTCTTTGAACGGCATCCGTCACTCTTCACTGTACACAATACAGTGACGAGTGGCGCAGCGCTCGACCCGGTATCTGTTAGAGCTTGCAGGAGCCCGCGCCATGTCTGAATCCGATGTCGTCGTCCGCGAGACCAAGAGCCCCGTCGAGGTCGTCGTCGACTTCCTCAAGAGCTCGGTGGGCGCCAAGGTCGTCATGGGCCTGACCGGCCTCGGGCTGTGGGGCTTCGTCATCGCCCACCTGTTGGGCAACCTGCAGATCTTCCAGGGTGCCGACGCCATCAACAGCTACGCCTACGGCCTGCAGAACCTCCTGCACGGCGCCGGTGTGTGGATCGTGCGCGCTGGTCTGTTGGGCATCACCGTTGTCCACATCGGGTTCGGGCTGCGCCTCGCGGCGATGAACCGTGCGGCCCGTCCGGTGGCCTATCGCGTCAGGAAGAACCGCACGACCAACCTCAGCTCGCTGACGATGGCGACGAGCGGCCTGCTGCTGCTGGCTTTCATCGTGTTCCACCTGCTGCACTTCACCACCGGCAACGTCTTGCCGAGCCTCTACGATGTCTATGAAACCGCCGACGGCGTGCGACGCCACGATGTCTTTGCGATGGTCGTCGCCGCCTTTCAGATCCCCTGGGTCGTCGCCGTCTACGTCATCGGCCAGATCATCCTGCTCTCGCACCTGACCCACGGCACCGTCAGCCTCTGGCAGTCGTTCGGCTGGCACCACCCGGTGTGGTCCCCGGCGCTGAAGGTCATCGGCCGCGGCCTCGCGGTCCTCATCTTTGCCGGCAACATCGGCATCCCCCTCGCGATCCTTCTCTTCTGGAAGTGAGTGTCTGACATGACCGCCGCCGTCGCCGACAAGACCACTGCCCAGAACACAGCCCACAATACTGCCCTGAAGGGCGCTCCGAAGTCGCCGATCGAGTATCCGACGTCGGACCTCAAGCTCGATGCCAAAGTCCCAGCAGGCCCCCTCGAGGGCAAGTGGGAAAAATACAAGTTCGAGACCAAGCTGGTGAACCCCGCCAACAAGCGGAAGTACACGGTGCTGGTCGTCGGCTCGGGCCTGGCCGGCGCATCGGCGGCGTCGTCGCTGGCCGAGCTCGGCTACAACGTCCACTGCTTCTGCTACCAGGACTCGCCGCGCCGCGCCCACTCCATCGCGGCCCAGGGCGGCATCAACGCGGCCAAGAACTACCAGAACGACGGCGACTCCGTTTTCCGGCTGTTCTACGACACGATAAAAGGCGGCGATTTTCGCGCTCGCGAGGCCAATGTCTATCGCCTGGCAATGAACTCCCGCAACATCATCGATCAGTGCGTCGCCCAGGGCGTGCCCTTCGCCCGCGAGTACGGCGGCCAGCTGGCCAACCGCAGCTTCGGCGGCGCCCAGGTCAGCCGCACCTTCTACGCCCGCGGACAAACCGGACAGCAATTGCTGCTCGGCGCCTACTCTTCACTGTCTCGCATGATCGAAGCGGGCAAGGTGAAGATGCACACCCGCAGCGAGATGCTCGACGTGGTGACGGTCGACGGCCAGGCCAAGGGCATCGTCACCCGTGACCTCGTCAGCGGCAAGGTCGAGAGCTGGGCCGGCGACGCCGTGCTGCTCTGCACCGGCGGCTACGGCAACGTCTTCTATCTCTCGACCAATGCAGTGGGCTGCAACGTCACCGCGACCTATCGGGCATACAAGCGCGGCGCCGCTTTCGCCAACCCCTGCTATACACAGATTCATCCAACCTGCATCCCCGTCCACGGCGACCAGCAGTCGAAGCTGACGTTGATGTCGGAGTCGCTGCGCAACGACGGCCGCATCTGGGTGCCCAAGAAGGTCGAAGACTGCACCAAGCCGCCTGAGCAGATCCCCGAGGACCAGCGCGACTACTACCTCGAGCGTCGCTACCCGAGCTACGGCAACCTCTGCCCCCGCGACATCGCTTCGCGCCCCGCCAAGGTCGTCTGCGACGACGAAGGCCGCGGCGTCGGCCCCGAAATCGGCGGACGTCGCCTCGGTGTCTATCTGGACTTCAGCCAGGCCATCGCGGCCAAGGGCAAAGCCGACATCGCCGGCAAATACGGCAACCTGTTTGACATGTATGCGAAGATCACCGCCGAAGATCCTTATTCGACGCCGATGCGCATCTACCCTGCCGTACACTATACGATGGGTGGGCTGTGGGTCGATTACAACCTGATGACGAACGTCCCCGGGCTGTTCTGTCTCGGCGAAGCCAACTTCTCCGATCACGGCGCCAACCGCCTCGGCGCTTCGGCGTTGATGCAGGGTCTGTCCGACGGCTACTTCGTTTTGCCGTATACGATTGGTGGCTACCTGGCCAACCAGCCGTCGGGCAAGGTGACGGTGGACCACCCGGCGTTCAAAGAGACGACGAGCGAGGTCAAGAACCGCGTCCACAAGCTGATGTCGATCCAGGGCAAGCGCTCGCCGCGCTCGTTCCACAAGGCGCTCGGCAAGATCATGTGGGACCAGTGCGGCATGGCCCGAAACGCCAGCGGCCTCACGGGCGCCATCCACGACATCCGGGCCCTGCGCCACGAGTTCTGGGAGAACGTCTCGGTCCTTGGCTCGGGCGAAGAGCTCAACGTCTCGCTCGAGATGGCCGGCCGCGTCGCCGACTTCCTCGAGTTCGGCGAGCTCATGTGCCTCGACGCGCTCCATCGCAATGAGTCGGCCGGCGGCCACTTCCGCGAAGAGTTCCAGACCGAAGAAGGCGAAGCCCTCAGAAACGACGACGACTACGCCTACGCCGCCGGCTGGCTGTACCGCGGCGACGACAAGGTGCCGGCGCTCGCCAAAGAGGCGCTGACCTTTGACAACATCAAGCTCGCCCAGCGGTCGTACAAGTAGCATTCAGGCTGCCACCGTTCAAATAGTGGCAAACGCTCGCATCTTTGTCTTTTCAGTATCCTCCAAGGGATCGCATCATGGCAGCCGACGGCACGAAAACGCACGGGAAGCTCCTCAACCTCACGCTCGTGGTGTGGCGGCAGAAGGACAAGAACGACGCCGGATCCTTTGAGACCTACAAGGCAAAAGGAATCTCGCCCGATCAGAGCTTTCTCGAGATGCTCGATCTGGTGAACGAAGACCTCATCGCAGCCCGCAAAGAGCCCATCGCTTTTGACCACGACTGCCGCGAAGGCATCTGCGGCATGTGCTCGCTGATGATCAACGGCGAGGCCCACGGCCCCGACCGCGGCACCACGACGTGCCAGCTGCACATGCGCCACTTCAACGACGGCGACGAGATCGTCATCGAGCCCTGGCG
>JBKJNL010000098.1:0-3111 GCA_046593615.1 Myxococcota bacterium
CGGTCGGTCCCGACCGCACGCCGCCGACCGTGGTCTCGGTGCGCGGCGGCTCGATCGTCGAGGTCAACCCCGCTTCGCGCCCCGGCGACGCCGCCACCGGCGAGGTCTTCGTCGTCACGTTTTCTGAAGAGCTCGACCGCATCGCCGCCGAGAATTCCGCCAACTACCGCGTCGAGGGGCTCAAGGTGTTTGCCGCGTTCCAGCGGGGCCGCGAAGTCCTGGTCGTCACCGGCGCGCACGAGCGCGGCCGCACCTATGCGTTGTCGGTCCAGGGCGCATTCGACGTCGCCGGCAACGTCGTCAAGCGCGCCGTCGTCGACGCCCGCGCTCTGTCACTGTCGCTGGTCACCTTTCGCGCGGTGGTCGATCACGCCTGGTTGTCGATCGACGGCACCACCAAGGGATTGCCGCCGGGCACAGACCTCTACCTGACCGGCACCGTGGTGCGCGACGCCCGCGGCGTCGACGGCCAGGACCTGCGCGTGCTCGGCCGCTCCGACGTCGCCGGCTTGCAGGGCTTCCGCTTCGAGCCCCCGGCCGTTGGCGTCGACGACGGCGTGCACACCTTGACGCTGCGGCTGCCGACCGGCGCCTACGCCTACAAGCTCGCCTATGGCGCCCCTGCAGACGCCATCGACCCGCCGGTCACGCTCGAGTCGGTGAGCAAAGGCCTGGCCACGCGCAACGACGCCGGCGGTGTGGCCATCGACCCGGTCACCCTCACCGGCAACGACGGTGTCAGCTATGTCGGCGCGCGCCTCTCGATAAACGGCGCCGACCTGCCCGGCCCCGGCGTCGTCTTCAAGCGCGAGAACCCCGACAGCGTCGTCGTCGTCGGCGAGGTCGACCGCGTGCTCGACCCCGAGGTCATCGGCACGTGGCGCGACGTGCCCTTTGGCCGCGGCGCCGACTACGACGACGGCTTGATCGAGCTGCCCTCGTTCCGCGCTGGCGTCGTCGACGACACGCCGCCCCGCCTGTTGAGCGCGCGGGCCCGCGACAGCGAGAGCGCGCTGCTGAGCTTCGACGAAGCCGTGGTCGTCGACGGCGTGCTCAACGTCAGCGTGTCTTCCGCAGAGGGCGCCGACGACGCGGGCAACGCGCTGCCCGTGGTCGAGACCGTTGTCGGCCAGCCGCTGTCGACGCAGGTCGTGGTGCGCACCGGTGCGATGCAGAACGACACCGCCTACGCGATGGTTGTGTCTGGCCTGGCCGACGCCCGCGGCAACCGCCTGTCGTCGCCGCTGACGGCGGGCTTCACCAGCCCGGCGTTCTTCCAGCCCTTCTCGCCCCTCATCGACGATCTGCCGCCGGCCATCGCCAGCGTGCGGCCCACGTCGCCGACCGAGCTCGAGGTGGTGTTCAGCGAGCGCTTGAACGAGGCCAGCGTCGCTGCGGGCGACTTCGCCATCACCGGCCCGTCTGGCTCTGCAGGCGCGCCGACCATCAGCGCCGTGCGTGTGCTCGGCGGCGGCCTGCGGGCGCTGTTGACGACGACGGAGCAGGAGCGGCAGGCGGCCTACACGCTGACCGTGCAGAACGTCGACGACGTCGCCGGCAACACCCTGGTCTCGGGCTCGGTGACTTTTCCGGGCTTCGGCGAATTCGATCCGCCGCGCATCGAGCACGTGTTTGCGTTGTCGCCGACGAGCATCGCCATCCTGTGGAACGAGCCCCTCGACGACGCGGCCGCCGACGCCATCACCAGCTACCTGGTGAGCGAGGTGACCGTGCTCGATGTGCGCTTCGGCGCCTCCGAAGAGATCAAGAGCGCGGCCTTTAACGCCAACTTCGCGCCGCTGCGCACCGACGTGGTGATTTTGACGACGTCGCCGATGACCGGCGGCGGCAGCTACACCGTCACCGTGCGCGACGTCGTCGACCTCTCGGGCAACGTCACCACCGACGAGGCCGACTTCACCGCCGTGGCCGCGCCGCCCACCGTCGACGTGTTGTTGACCTACACCATCTCCAACACCGCGGGCGTCGTCGGCGTCGGCGCCGGTGGTGCGGCGGCCCCGCCGTCGCGCGCGTTGTCGCCGGCGACGTTGGCCCAGCAGCGCGAAGGCGTGTTCGTGCTCGGCACGGCCCTCGAGCAAAACGGCGTCGACGACGTCGCCCGCCACCCGTTCACCGCCGCGCTCGGCGGCTTTCCCGCCGACGGCGCGCCCCTCGACGGCGTCGAGCCCGAGCTGAAGGACGATGGCACCCAGGGCGACCGCACCGCCGGCGACAACGTCTACTCGCTGCGCATCGACGACGTGCCGGTCGGCTCGACGCTGTCGTGGAAGGCGTTCGCCTCGTTCACCACCACCTTTGGCGCCGCCAACCCCGACGTGCCCGGCGCGGCCTTTGCCGACGCCACGCGCGGCCCATCGGCCTTTGGCGATGGTCAGGAATTCCCCGGCAACGACAACGCCGTCTTCATCGTCGGCGACGACCCGTCGGAGGGCGGCGGTGGCGACGGGCTCGTGACAATTGATTGCCTGTTCGGCGATGAAATCACGTTCAAGCGAAAGACCGGCTTTCCGGCTTTTCACATGGCGATCGGCCGCGCGATGAGGACCCCATGATGCAGCTGTTGAACAGGGCGCCGCTGCTGGCTCTCCTCGGGATCGTCACGGTCGCCGGCTGTGATTGCGGCGCGCCGCCGGTCGTCGTCGACGACGTCCTCGGTGACGGCTTCAAGAACGTCGTGCCCATCGACATCGACAAGGTGCTGGTGCGCTTCACCGAGAAGCTCGACCCGGCCACGGTGCCCGGCGCCTTTGTCATCCAGAACTTCACGACCGTGCCCGCGCGCGTGGTCGCCGCCAGCGCCAGCGCCAGCGCCGACGACGAGGTCACGCTGACCACCGAGCTGCCGCTCGTGGCCGGCACCCGGTACACGATCGTCGTCGACGGCTTGAAGTCTGCGAGCGGTCGCTCGCTGTCGGGCACGTTGAACTTCACCGGCGCCGGCGCCGCCAGCACGACCACCGTCCGCGTCGTCATCGCTGACGTCGAGACCGCGCGCTTGCACGACGACCTGACCGTGTTCGCCACCGTCCGCGCCGACGGCGGGTTCTCTGAAGAGCTCGTGCCCTATGCGCTCGTCGACACCGGCGCGGC
>JBKJNL010000132.1:0-14917 GCA_046593615.1 Myxococcota bacterium
GGCGTGGCCGCCGAAGCCGGCGAGGGCGTCACCGATCTCGGCTTTGACGACGCGCAGAGCGTCGTGCAGGTGGAAGCGCTCGATGCTGCGGCCGCTGCCCCGACCGCCTTCGCCGATGACGACCGCGGGCTTGCCGAAGCGGTCCACGAGGCGGGAGGCGACGATGCCGACGACGCCGGGGTGCCAGCCTTCGTCGTGGACGACGATGGCCTTTGCCTCGCGCAGCGTGCGGCTCTGCTCGACCTGCTTGATGGCGGCTTCGACGATCGACTTCTCGATGCTGCGTCGGGCGGCGTTCTCGGCGTCGAGGATGCTCGCCAGCTGCGCGGCCTGCTCGCCCTCGCTCTTCAACAGACGCACGCCCTGCATGGCGTCGCCGAGGCGGCCGGCGGCGTTGACGCGCGGCCCGAGCTGGAAGCCCAGGTGGCCGGCGCCGACGTCGTTGGCGTCGACGCCGGCGACCTTGAGCAGCGCCGTCATGCCCGCGCGCTTGCCCTTGCGCAGCATCTTGAGACCGGCGCTGACGAGCACCCGGTTCTCGCCGATCAGCGGCACGACGTCGGCGACGGTGCCGAGGGCGACGAGGTCGAGGGCGTCTTTGAGGTCGGGCTCGGGGCGCGAGGCGCTGAAGTAGCCCCGCTCGCGCAGCTTGCGGCGGATGGCCATGGCGAGGTTGAAGGTCACGCCGACGGCGCAGAGCATCTCGCTGCCGCGCGTGCAGTCGGCGCGGTGCGGGTTGATGACTGCGATCGCCTTTGGCAGCTCGATGGGCACCGTGTGGTGATCGACCACGACGACGTCGGCGCCGCGGGATTTGGCGTAGAGCACCTCATCGTGGTTGGTCACGCCGCAGTCGACGGTGATGATCAAGCCGCAGCCGCCGTCGACGAGCCGATCGACGCCGGCGCGCGACATGCCGTAGCCCTCGATCATGCGATCGGGGATCGTGCAGGTGACGCGGGCGCCGAGCTTCTCCAGGAAATCCGTCAGCAGCGTCGTCGAGGTCACGCCGTCGACGTCGTAGTCGCCGAACACGCCGATGAGCTCGCCCTTGTCGATGGCAAAGACGATGCGGTCGAGGGCGGCGTCGATGCCCGCGAGGCGCAGCGGATCGGGCAGGTCTTTCAGCGCCGGCTGCAAGTAGAGCGCGGCGGCAGCGACTGAGTCGACGCCGCGGCCCACCATCACCCGGGCGATCGACGTCGAGAGCTTGTGTGCTTCTGCGATGGCGGCGACGACGGTGGCGTCGGCTTCACGCTCGCTCCAGTGCAGCGGCGGCTTCGGCATCGGCGGCAACGCGTCGACGTCGGCCGAACCGGTCGGTGCGCTGGTGTCTGAGTTGGTGGCTGGGCTGGTGGCTGGGCCGGTCGGTGCGCTCGTCGTCGTCATGCCGCCCCGCGCTTTCTTGCTTGTGACCCTGCATCGGCTCTTATCATCGACGCATGCGCCTTTGGATTGCCTCGTTGCTCGTCGTCGCCGCGTTCGCCCGGCCCACGTTTGCCCAGAGCGACGCCCAGAGCGGCGCGCCCCAGGATCGTCGCCTGCGCACCGTCGTCATGGGCATCGTTCCGCGCCACGGCGTCACCGACGTCAACCTCGCCCACGCCCTCTCCGACGTCGTCCTCGGCGCCTACGCCGCGGACCCGCAGCGCGTCGTCATCGGCCCCGACGACATCCGCCGCGTCCTCGAGTGGGAGGCGTCGCGGCAACAGGCCGGCTGCAACGACAGCGCCTGCCTCGCCGAGGTTGGCGCCGCCTTGAACGCCAACCGCATCGTCTCGGGCACCCTCGACGCGCTCGGCGACGGCTACATGCTCACGCTCGCCGAGATCGACGCCCAGAGCCTCGAGCCCATCGCCCGCGCCCAGGAAGAAGTGCCCAAGAGCGAGACCGAGCTGGTGCGCGCGACGCGGCGCCTCGCCGAGCAGTTGCGGGCCAGGGCCCAGCTGCAGCCGTCGACGACGGCGGCGGCGCTGTTCTCGGGGTCGTCGGGCAGCATCGAGCTCAACACCGATCCGCGCGGCGCCCTCGTCCTCGTCGGCGGCCAATCCGTCGGCACCACGCCGACGCGCATCGACAACGTCGCCGCCGGCCGCCACCGCGTGCGCATCACCCGCGACGACTACGAGACCATCGACGTCGACATTCCCGTGCACCCCGGCGGCACGACGATGGTGACCGCCGAGCTGCGCATCCTGCGGGCCATCGCCGAGCAGAACCTCGTCGCGCGTCAGGCCAAGTGGCGCGACACCGACCAGATGAACTTGATCGCCGGCTGGACAAAGGTCGGCGCGGGCGTCGTCGTCGGTGGCGCCGGCGCCGCGCTCGCGGTGGGCTCGATCTCAAGCGGCGCATCGCCATTCTCGGGCGACGTGCTTGGCCCGGTCCTCGTCGTCGGCATCGGCGCCGGCCTCATCGGCTGGGGATCCATCGACCTGTTGAACCCGCCGAAGCAGCCCGTCGCCGAATGGGACCTGGAGCGCAAAGTCACGGTGACGCCGCCGAAGGGCACCGGCGACGTCGAGGTCAAGCGCCTGCAAGAGGCCGCGGCGGCCTCGACCGTCGAGCGCTGACGGTCAGCCGCGGGCAACGGCGTCGTCGGCGTTCTTTCTGGCTTCGGCGAGCAGGCCATTCACGAGGGCGGCGACGACCGCGACGGCCTCTTGCACCGGCACCTTGCGGGTCTGTTCCTTGGTCTCGCCGCGCAGCTTGACCTCGACGACTCCCTCTTTGAGGGACTTGCCGCCGACGGCGAGGCGCACGGGGTTTCCGATCAGGTCGTGGTCTTTGAACTTCACGCCCGGGCGCTCGTCGCGGTCGTCGAGCAGCACTTCGATGCCCAGGCCTTCGAGGGCGCCTTCGATCTTGACGGCGAGGTCCATGGTCTCGGCGTCGTTGCCCAGGGCCACGAGCGAAACGTGAAACGGCGCAATCGGCGCCGGCCACTTGATGCCGTCGTCGTCGTGGTTCTGCTCGATGGCCGCGGCCGCCGTGCGCGTCACGCCGATGCCGTAGCAGCCCATCACATAGGGCTTCTCGGCCTTGTCTTCGCCCTGGAACGTGGCCTTCATCGCCGTCGAGTACTTGGTGCCGAGGAAGAACACGTGGCCGACCTCGATGCCGCGGGCGGCGTCGTAGACGTCGCCGTTCTTGCCGCAGCGGTCGCCCTTCTGCGCCGTCGTCAGGTCGGCCCACGTCGTGACCGAGAAGTCGCGGGCCTCGGCGGCCTGCACGTGGTGCTTGCCGGCGACGTTGCCGCCGCAGACCAGGCCGGCGAGGCCCTGCACGCCGTGGTCGACGACGACCTTGACCTTCGATTCAAGAGCGGCCGGGCCGACGAAGCCGGGGACGAGGCCGGCCTTTTTGGCTTCTTCGTCGCCGAGCAGGCGCACGGCGCTCGCGCCCAGGGCCTTTTTCAGCTTGATCTCGTTGATGTCGCGGTCGCCGCGGCAGACGGCCATGACCGGCTCGGCGTCGACGAGAAACAGCACGCTCTTCAAGACGCGGGCGGGCTCGACGCCGAGGAATTTGGCGACGTCGTCGATGGACTTCTGCGTCGGCGTGTCGACCAGGCTCATCGGCAGCGACGGCGTCTCGGCGGCGCGCTCGGGCTTGTGGATGGGCGCGAGCTCGACGTTGGCGGCGTAGGTCGGCTTGCCTGCGGCGTCGACGGTAAAGACGATGGCGTCTTCGCCGCTCTCGGCCAGCACCTGGAACTCGTGGGAGCGGTTGCCGCCGATGCTGCCGGTGTCGGCCTCGACCGCACGAAAACGCAGACCACAGCGCGAAAAAATGCGCGTGTAGGTCTGGAACATGTTGTCGTATTCTTTGTGCGCGTCGGCCTCATCAGCATGAAAAGAATAGGCGTCTTTCATGACGAATTCACGACCGCGCATGATGCCGAAGCGCGGGCGGACCTCGTCACGAAACTTGGTCTGGATCTGATAAAGATTGAGCGGCAGCTGCTTGTAGCTCTTCACTTCATCGCGCACGAGAGCGGTGATGACTTCTTCGTGGGTGGGTCCGATGACGAAGTCGTTGCCCTTGCGATCCTTGAAGCGCAGCAGCTCGGGCCCATATTGCTCCCAGCGGCCGGACTCTTGCCAGAGCTCGGCGGGCTGCACCGCGGGCATGGTCAGCTCTTGCGCGCCGGCGCGGTTGAGCTCTTCGCGGATGATGTTGGCGACCTTGGTAAAGGTGCGCTGGGCCAGCGGCAGGTACGTGTAGATGCCCGACGACAGCTTGCGGATGAAGCCACCGCGCAGCATCAGCCGGTGGCTGACGACGACGGCGTCGGCGGGGGTTTCCTTGAGCGTGGGCGCGAGCAGCTTGGTGTAACGCATGCGCGCGTCGTAGCCGTTGCGGGGACGTCCGGGAAGCCTGCGCCGTCGCCGCGTCGATGAAGATGGCTCGAGCCGCGAAATCAGCGCGATCAGCGCTCGTTCACCATCGAATACATTACGTCGCTGCGCACCACATATTTCGTCCCCGACTCGACCTCGGGGCCCGTGTGCCGCAGCTGGTGCAAAAACATCAATCCCATGCCCTTCGTGGGACGGATGTCGATGACCGCCTCGACGCCGTCGTCGAACAGCCGGGCCGCGGCGTCACCGTCATTGGCAACCTGGATGCGCGTCTCGCCGCCGACACAACCATCGTTCAGATAGATCATGAACGTGAGGAAGCTGCGCGATCGACCATCTGGTGTTTCGTAGCAGCCGTCATAATGCCAATCAAACTTCTGTCCCGGACCGTAGCGGTAGAAGCGCAGTCGCTCGTTGAGCCCGATGGGGGCGCGGCCGGCGAAGTCAAAGGCAAAGGGGCGCAGGCGGGTCCACAACAGGCCGGCGCGGTCGACGTCGTCGACGATGACGCGGTCGTTGTTGCGCACGTCCTTCATCATCTTGAAGCCGCCCCCCGTGGTGATCGGCGCTTCGTCCCATCCCTTGGCGTCGGCGACGGCGCGCCACTCATCACACTCCGCCGGCGACAGCAGGTTGTCGACGACGACGACGCCAGGGGCCAGCTCACGAGCGGTGCTTGGAAACGGCATGACATAGGCTAGCGCCCGTGCTCGCTCTCGTGCTCGTCGTCGCTGGGCTGACCGGGGCCTACACCAACCCGGACCCCGCCCCGACCGAGCAGGTGCGCGTCGCCGTCGGCCGCTTCCCATCCGTTGTGATTGAAGCGGACACCGGGGGTGAGAACGTCGTCGTCACCGGCAGCAGCGCAGCGCCATCGTCGAGCGTGCGCTTCGGCGTGACCAAGACCGGGCTGACCCTCGGCGGCAAGCCGTTCGACAAAGACGTCGCCGTCGTCCGCGCGACGCTCTTGCGGCTGGCCGGTCACACCTACCGCGGCGTCCTCGAGGTGCGCTTTCAGGTGTACGACAAAAAGCCCGAGATCCTCGTGGTGCACCCGCTCGATCTCGAGACCTACGTGACGGGCATCGTGTCGGCGGAGCTGCCCCGGGGCTGGCCCCTGGCCGCCTACCAGGCACAGGCCGTCGCCGCCCGCACCTTTGCGGTCGGCCAGAAGATGAAGCGGATCGATTTGCCATATCACATGGAGTCGACAGTTCTCGATCAAGTGTATGGCGGTGTGGAGCGCGAGCATGCCCTGGCCGAAGAGGCCGCGCAGACGACACGTGGCCAGGTCTTGTCGTTCCGTCGTCATGTGGCGCAGACATTTTTCCACGCCTCGTGCGGTGGCCGCACCGAGAGCGCCAAGGACGGCTGGAACACCCCGCTGCAATATCTGCCCGGATCAATCTGTAATAAATGCAACAGTGCCAACCGATTTCAATGGACCGTAAAAATCCCACGCCGGGACGTCGAAAAGGCCTTTGAAAAGGCCGCTGGCGGTGCGGTCGTTCGGGCGACCATCGTCGACAAGACGGCCTCGGGCCGGGCCAAGACCGTCGAGCTGGCGACAGCCAAGAAGTCGACGCGCATCAGCGGCGCCGACTTCCGCCGGCTGCTGGGTTGGTCGGTGGTGTGGTCCACGCAGATCGACAAGCTCGAGCTCGCAAAAGAGCAGCTCGTCATCGAGGGCCGCGGCTCCGGCCACGGCGTCGGCCTCTGCCAGTGGGGCGCGCGCGGCTTCGCCCTGCAGGGCAAGACGTACGAGCAGATCCTCCAGACCTACTACCCGGGGTCGTCGCTGGCGCGCCTCTATTGACGTCGACGGCGCTGGCGCGAACCAGTGCGCATGCGCCTGCCGGTCTGTGCTTCGCTGTTGTTGATGGCCTGCGGCGCGCCGCAAAAGCTGACGCCGCCGACGGCAGCGACCACAGCGACGCCGCCCCCGAAGTCGGCGTTTTCGACGAAGCCGTCGACGTCGACGCTGCAGGTGGTGCACATCGGCGACAGCGAGGCCGGGCTGCTCGGCGACGTCGACGCCGGCACCGGAGGCGTGGCCCGCACCCGGGCGATCATCGATGCCCTGGTGCGCAAGAGCGGATCGTCCATCGTCGTCCACGCCGGCGACACGCTCATCCCCGCGCCCGAGCTGGCGCTCGAGATGCCTCTGCCCATGCTCGGGGTCGACAAGCCGAAGAGCCCGCTGCTCGTCGGCAACGATCAGGTCTCGGTGCAGGTGTCGGCCTTTGGCAACCACGACCTCGACCTCGGCGAGGGCTTCGCCGCCGACGTCATCAAGGCCTCGTCGTACCCGATGGTGTCGTCGACGCTGCTCGTGCCGAACGGCCCGCTCGCGGCCGTGCTCATCGACCCGGCGCGCGACGGCACGCCGACGCCGTGGGTGCACGAGTCGCGCGGGCACCTCTTGCGGCGCGCCCGCCTGTGCACCGGTCCGGTCATCGATGGCGCCTGCCAGGGCGGCGTCGTCGGCGTCGTCGGCACCAGCCCCGAAGGCATCCAGGCCATCTCCAAGGGCGCGCAGAACGTCAGCACGCCGGCCACGCCCGAGGGCACGCTGGCGGCGCTGCAGACGGAGGTCGACGCCCTGCGAAAGGAGGGCCTCAGCGTCGTTGTGCTGCTCTCGCACCGCCAGGGCATCGAGCGCGACCTGGCGCTGATCGAGCTGGGCCTGACCGGCGTCGACGTCGTCGTCTCCGGCGGCGGCGAGAACCTGCTGGCCTCGTCGAAGCACCGCCTGCGCGACGGTGCCGCGCGCGACCCGCTGTGCGAGCGCCTCGGTGAGCCGTGCTACCCGCTGGTGCGGCAGGCCAGAGACGGAGCCGCCGTCGTCGTCGTCGCCACCGAAGGCGACCTGCGATCGGTGGGCTCGCTGGGCGTCTCGTTCGACGACGAGGGCCGCGTCACCGGCGTCGAAAGGTCATCGCGACCCTGGCCCGTCGACGAAGAGAGCCTGCTCGAGCTGCGGGCCTCAGCCGACACGAAGCTCGTGGCCTTTGAGCTCGCGGTGCGCGACGCTCTCGCTCCCTTGCGCAAGGTCGTCGGCGAGACGCCGGTGCTGCTCGAGGGCACCCGCGAAATCGTGCGCAACGGCGAGACCAACCTCGGCAGCCTGTCGGCCGACGCCCTGCTCGCCGCCGCGCGCACAGAGCGCCCCGACGTCACCGCGGCCTTTCGCAACGCCGGCGGCATCCGCGGATCGATCCCGGGGCCGCACATCACGCTGCTCGACGTGAAGAGCACGCTGCGCTTCGACTCCAAGGTGGTGATCGTCGACGTCAGCCATTCAGAGCTGGTCGACACCCTCGATGTCGCCCTGCACGGCGCCGGGACCGCGCGCGGACACTTCCCGCAGGTCAGCGGCAACGTCGAGCTCGTCTATGGCGTCTGGCCCGAGGTGTGCCCGCAACGGCGGGTGGAGCGGCTCGTCATCGACGGCCTCGTCGTCGTCGACCATCGCGAGGTCCAGACGCCAGAGGCCCGCATCGCCGTCGCCACCATCGACTACCTCGCCAACGGCGGCGACGGCTGGTTCGCCGGACCGCCGGCCATCCCGGGTCGTCCCCTCCAGGGCCGCTCGGGCCCCGGCGCGCCCGCAAAGCCCCCGATCGCGAAGCCAGCGACGACGCCGACGAAGGCCACCGAGCAGACGGCGTTGATGGCGTTGCTCGCCGACAAAAAGAACATGGCCGCGAGCCTGGCCCGCACCGGTCGCATCGTCATGACGCCGACCGAAGGCACCTGCCACTGACCCGATCGCGTCGGCCCCCAATGCCGCGACGTCGCGCGCGTCGCACGCGTCGCCGCGCCGGCGCACATTTCGGGCGTTTGCCGCGGGCTTCTTGTAGTGTCGTCGGCGTGAATTCCCACGACGACGACGCGCTCATCTCTCGCGCCCTTGGCCAGCGCGGCCGCTCCTATGCGCCGTACTCGCGCTTCACCGTCGGCGCCGCGCTGCTGTGCGACGACGGCAGCGTCGTCGAGGGTTGCAACGTCGAGAACGCCAGCTACGGCTTGTGCATCTGCGCCGAGCGCACGGCGGCGACGTCGGCGGTGGCCCAGGGCAAGCAACGCTTCACGCGCATCGCCATCGCCACCGGGTCGAGCCCGCCGGCCGCGCCGTGCGGCGCCTGCCGCCAGTTCCTCGTCGAGTTCCTGCGGCCCGGCGAAGACATGGACGTCATCCTTGCCAACGACAAAGGCGAAAAGACGACGACGACGTTGCGCACGCTGTTGCCGGGCGTCTTCGATGCCGCGCAGTTGCAGAGCGGCCAGCTCGCGAGCGACCAGCCCAGCAGCGGCCAGCCCAAGAGCGGACAGAACCCTTGATCGATCGAGCTTCTGACGGGCCGGCCCTGCTGCCGGTCCTGTTGCGCGGCGGCACCGTCGTCACCGTCGACCCCGATGACCGCGTTCTCGTGGGCGACGTGCTCATCGAAGGCGGCCGCATCAAGGCCATCGGCAAGAACGTGCAGGCCACGCCCGGCACCCGCGTCGTCGACGTCACCGGCAGCATCGTCTGCCCGGGCTTCGTGCAGGCCCACATCCACCTGTGCCAGGTGCTGTTCCGCGGCTTCGCCGAAGACATGCCGCTGTTGCCGTGGCTGCAGCAGCGCATCTGGCCCTTCGAGGCGGCCCACAGCGCGGCGACGTTGAAGGCCTCGGCCCGCCTGGGCATCGCCGAGCTGCTCCTCGGCGGCACGACCGGCGCCCTCGACATGGGAACGGTCCACCACCAGGAGGTCATCTTTGCCGCCGCCGCGGAGCTCGGCATCCGCCTGACCTCGGGCAAGACCTTGATGGACAAGGTCGGCGCTTCGCCGCTCGACGAGACCACCGAAAAGGCGCTGTCGACGTCGAATTCGTTGGCTGACCGCTTCCACCGCAGCGGCACCGACCGCATCCGCTACGCCTATTCGCCGCGCTTCATCCTCTCGTGCAGCGACGAGCTCTTGAAGCAGGCCGTGCGCGAAGCCCGCGAACGCGGCTGCCTCGTGCACACCCACGCCAGCGAAAACCCCGGCGAGGTCGAAGCCGTCCGCGCCGCCACCGGCACCGACAACGTGACCGCCTTGCACCAGCGCGGCGTCACCGGTGACGACGTCGTCCTCGCCCACTGCGTGCATCTCTCGCCGGGCGAGCGCGAAATCCTGCGGTCCACCGGCACCAAGGTCGTGCACTGCCCGTCGACGAACCTGAAGCTCGCCAGCGGCACCGCCCCCATCCCCGAGCTCCTCGCCATGGGCATCGTTGTCGGCCTCGGCGCCGACGGCGCGCCCTGCAACAACCGCTTGAGCGCGTTCACCGAGATGCGGCTTGCGGCGTTGCTGCAAAAGCCGCTGCATGGCGCCGACGCCATGCCCGCGCGCACCGCGCTGCGCATGGCCACCATGGGGTCGGCGCGGGCCATCGGTCGCAGCGACGAAATCGGCTCCCTCGAGGTCGGCAAGCGCGGTGACGTCGTCGTCGTCGGCCTCGAGCGCCCGCACCTGCGACCCAAGAGCGATCCGGTGGCCACGCTCGTCTACGCCGCCGAAGCCGGCGACGTCGTCCACGTCTTTGTCGACGGCCAACAGCTCGTGCGCGACCGCCGGCTCGTGCAGCAAGACCTCGACGGCATTTTTGCCGACGCCGAAGGCGCCATCGGCGAGGTGCTCGAGCGCTCGGGCTTGACGTCGCTGCGCCCGCCCGCCTGATCGCACCCTGACTGCTCGGCGTGACTGATCGGCCTCGCTGCTCGGCCGGGCGGCCAGCAACCCTCGACGCTCTGGCGCCCGGATCGCCGCGCACCGCGTTTCACGCCAGAATGGGTCGCATGGCTCGCCTGTCGTTCCTGCTCCTCTTGCTCAGCAGCTGCTCACTGTTCATCACGCCGACCGTCGTGGACGAGGGTGAGGGCGAAGGTGATGCCGAAGGAGAAGGCGAGAGCGAAGGCGGCGAGGGCGAGGGCGAGGAAGGCGAGGGCGAGGAAGGCGAGGGCGAGGGCGAGGGCGAGGGCGAGGAAGGCGAAGGCGAAGGCGAAGGCGAAGGCGAAGGCGAGGGCGAAGGCGAGGGCGGCTGCGTGTGCCCCGACGACGGCGACGCCTGCACCGAAGAGAGCTGCGCGACCGGCGGATGCCTGCGGCCGCCGCGCGATTGCCGCGGCCAATTCTGCGACCGCGTCAGCGGCTGCGTCGCGTGCCTGGCGACACCCGATTGCCCGGACGACGGCGACGCTTGCAACGGCACGCCCGTTTGCGAGGGCAACACCTGCGAGGTGCGGCCTGCGGTTCCGTGCCCAACAGGCGCACGATGCCACCCGCCGGACGGCGAGTGCCGCGAGTGCCTCATCGACGAGCATTGCGACGACGACGACAGATGCACCGGCGACACCTGCGGCGCTGGCGGCTTCTGCAGCTCCGTTGTCACCACCGACTGCGGCGGCGGCACCTGCCGGCTCGATGGCCAGTGCACGTGCATCGGCGACAGCTGCGCCGACCCGTCGGCGCCCTTCTGCGAGCCGTCGGGCTGCACGTGCACCAGCGGACCCGACGGCGTCTGCCCCGTCGACGAAGTCTGCCAACCCTCGCGCACCGGACCGGTCTGCGGACGACCCTGCAGCACATCCGCAGAATGCGACGACGGCAACGCCTGCGACGGCGCCGAGGTCTGCAACAGCGACGGCCGCTGCTTCGAGGGCCCGGTCCCCTGCACCGGCTCGTCCGACAACTGTCGCAACGGGGTGTGCATGTGCGGCGGATTCGCCGCTTGCGACGTCAACCCCGCCGGGCACGTGTGCAGCAATGGCGCGTGCGGCTGTCAAACCAACTTCGACTGCCCGGTGAACCGCACATGCACGCAGCTCGGTACCTGCTCCCTGTGACCCACTTGTGTCGTCGACGCCGACCGGGCACCTGAGCCGCAATGTCGTCGAACCGCGGAACCCGCTTCGGCAAATACACGCTGCTGAACCGCATCGCCGTCGGCGGCATGGCCGAGGTTTTTCTCGCGCGTCAAGAAGGTCTCGAAGGCTTCGAGAAGACCATCTGCATCAAGCGCATCCGGCCGCACCTCTCGAGCCAGCCGAACTTCGTTCGCATGTTCCTGAACGAAGCCAAGCTCGCGGCCCAGCTGAACCACCCCAACGTTGTCCAGATCTATGATCTGGGTCGGGTGAACGACAGCTATTTCATCGCAATGGAGTACATCTCCGGCCGCGACATGAGCCGGATTATACCGAAAGCCGAAAAAGCCGGCATTCCGTTTCCGATGATTTACGCGCTGCGCATCGCTTCCAACGTGTGTGAAGGCCTGTACTACGCCCACACCAAGGGCGACGCCTACGGCAACCCGCTGAACGTGGTGCACCGGGACATCACCCCCGAGAACATCCTCGTGTCGTTCAACGGCACCGTAAAGATCGTCGACTTCGGCATCGCCAAAGCCAACACCCAGCTTGAGCAGACGCGCGCTGGCGAGATCAAGGGCAAGCTCAGCTACATGAGCCCCGAGCAATGTATGGGCGGGCAGCTCGACTCGCGCTCGGACATCTTCTCGCTCGGCAGCGTCGTCTACGAGTGGATCACCGGGTACAAGCTCTTCACCGGCGAGAACGAGATGGCCATCTTGAAGTCGATCATCGACGGCAAGATCTACCCGCCGTCGTACTTCAAGGAGGACGTGCCGGAGGCCGTCGAGCGCATCCTGATGAAGTCGCTCGAGAAGGATCGGGAGAAGCGTTACCAGTCCGCCTGGGAGATGCAGTTCGACATCGACACGTACCTCGCGTCCTCCGAGTTCACGCCGTCGAACATCCACCTCTCCAACTTCCTGAAGCAGATCTTCGGCGACGAGATCGAGCGCGAGAAGGAGCAGCTGCTCCGATCGCGGGTCGAAGAGGATCGCGCGAAGGCCGAAGCCGCCGCAGCCGGCAAGCAGCAGGTCGAAGAAGAGGTCCTCGAGCTGGAGGACATCGGCGGCCGCTCGATCTCGGACAGCCACATGCTGCAAGAGCTCGGCGCGGCCGGGCAGGAGAACGGGAAGAACGGCGCCGAGCGCTTGCCCACGCTCTCCTCCCGGCCGCAGACGCGGGGCGGCCGTGCGGGCGAGGGCGACCTCTCCATCAAGCTTGGTCCCGGTGAGCTGGAGGCGCTGCAGCGCGTGGCGGCGAAGACGGGCATGACCGTCGAGCAGGTCGCGCGGGAGATGCTCCGCAGCCACCTCAAGTTCGTGCAATAGTCGGCGCCATGTCGTCGACCACGGCCCCGCCGTCACCCCCCGGAGCGCCGCCCGGAGGACCAGGCGCGCAGACACCCGATCTGCTCGCCTCGTTCCAGCCAGTCCCGCTCGAACCGGCCCAGATCCCCGAGAAGTTCGCGAAGCACGTCGACCCGACGAGCCCGCCGCCCATGCGCATGATGGCGGCGCGCGCGATGGTGCCGATGGGACCCAAGGAGATGGTCCCGATCGTCTACCAGTCGATGCTGGACGCGGACCCGAAGATCGGCGCGCTCGCGCGCAAGACGTTCGCTGCGTTCGACGATCGCATCTTGAACGCGGTGCTCTCGGACCAAGCGCTCCCGATGCAGATCCTGCACGCGTTCTGCTTCTCCCTCGTGGCCAAGCCGCTGCAGGTCGAGAAGGTCTTGATGAACAAGACGACGCCCGACGAGGGCTTCGTCCAGGTCGCGCGCGCGTGCGAAAACGAAGACATCATCCGGATGGTCACGGAGAACCAGGAGCGCCTGCTCCGGTGCCCGGACATCGTGCGCGGCGTGCGCGTGAACGCGAGGGCGCTCCGCTCCGACCTCGACCGCGCCGTCGACTTCCTCGTCCGCGAAGGCGTCTTCCTCGAAGACGTCCCGGAATTCGAGGACTCGTTCCTCCGCCTCGGCAAGAGCGACATGCTCGAGGCGCTCAAGAAGATGCGCATGCCGGAGGTGATCCTCACCCCGCAGCAGGCGCAGAAGGCCGAGACCCTCGGCCTGTCCGCCGAAGAGTTCATCCTCGGCGGCGAGCGCGAGATCGGCGAGGAGGAGCTCGAGGACGCGCTCGACGGCAAGATCGCCGAGGACGGCGCGCGCGTCCCGCTCATGCAGCTCCCCGTGCCGTTCCAGATCAAGGCAGCGATGACCGGCAGCCACGCGCGCGCGATCGAGGCGCTGTCGTCGCCGAACCGCACCGTCGCCTCCGCGGGCATCCGCAACCCGAAGATCAAGGAGAACGACGTCGTCAAGATCGCGCGCAGCAAGTCCATGCACGAAGACGTCATCCGCTACATCTGCAACAACGGCGACTGGACGAAGGGCTACAGCGTGAAGCTGTCGCTCGTGCAGAACCCGAAGACCCCGCCACAGGTCGTGTCGCGCTGGATGCCGCTGATGCGGCAGAGCGATCTGAAGACCCTGTCGAAGTCGAAGCAGATCCCGTCGCAGGTGCAGCAGCAGGCGAAGCGCTTGCTGGACCGACGACAGTAGTTCCGAGGACGACCGCGCGCCGTCAGTCGCCGCGCTGGATGCCGCCGGGCGCCTTCTCGACGGGCAGGTGGATGACGGGCTCGTCCGGGTGCGCCTTGTAGAGGACGAGCACCCGGCCCATCACCGTCACGATCTCGGACTCGGTCTCGTGCGACAGCTCGTCGGCCATGTCCTGGCCTTCACCCTCGGGCAGCCGCACCTTGATGAGCTCGTGGGTGAGGAGCGCGCTCGTCGTCTCCTTCACCAGCGTCTCGGTCAGGCCCTTGTGGCCGACGAGGACCACGGGCTTCTTGTCGTGCGAGAGACCCTTCAAGAACTGCCGCTGCTTGGACGTGAGCATAAAGCCCCATAGCCCGCCCATTGATCCTCGTCGACGCCCGTAGCATCCCAAAGACATGCCGGTCGTTTCGGAGGACGCGTTCGATCCCGGGCTGCTCCAAAGCAGCGGCGTCAAGAACGCCAAGATCACGCCGATGCTCCGCCAATGGCTGCAGGCCAAGCAGAAGGCGAAGGACGCCGTCCTGCTCTTCCGGATGGGGGACTTCTACGAGCTCTTCGCCCATGACGCCGTGACCGCCGGCCCCGTGCTGGACCTCACCGTCACGACGCGCGACCGCGTCAAGGGCGAGGGCGCGATGCCGATGGCCGGCTTCCCGCACCACCAGGCGCCGGCATATATCGCCAAGCTCATCGAGCGCGGCTTCAAGGTCGCGGTCTGCGACCAGATGGAGGACCCGGCGCTCGCGCGCGGCATCGTGAAGCGCGACGTCACGCGCATCGTCACCCCCGGCATGGTGCTGGAGGACGAGAGCCTCGACGCGCGCGCCAACAACTGGCTCGTCGCGATCGCGAAGCGCGGCGCCTGGGGCCTTGCCGCGCTGGATCTCTCGACCGGCGAGCACAAGGCGACGTGCGTCGCCACCGAGGCGTCCCTGCTGGACGAGCTGGCCCGCCTCGAGCCGCGCGAGGTCGTCGTCGAGGAGGCGGACGAGCTCCAGCTCGAGCCCGGGCGCCGCGTCGAGCGCAGGCCGACGCCGCCCGCCGATCGTCGCCTCGTTGAGTCGCTCGGCGCCGTCGACCGCG